>JAQVFZ010000050.1 GCA_028697025.1 Candidatus Izemoplasmatales bacterium
CTATGTACCTTTTATTAAAGTCGTCCAAAACAAATGCATCCCGATAATTTTTAATCATTTCAAATTCGCCATGAATCGATTCAATCATAATATCACTCCCAGCATGAATATTTTAACATATAAAAAACGTTTTTTAAAACGATATTGTCTTAAATATAAAAGATAAAAAAACTAAGAGTAGGACTCTTAGTAAATTTAGTCTAGCATATAGTCGGATTTTTCCAATACAACGACCGCTTCACAAATAATCCCTTCTTCTCTTCCGACAAAACCCAATCCCTCAAAAGTTGTTGCTTTGATGGAAACCAGTTTGATATCGCAATTCAAGATATCGGCAATACATTCGCGCATATCTTTGATATAATTTCTTATTTTCGGTTTTTCCAAAGAAACCATGGTGTCGATATTGGAAATCTCATAACCTTTGGAGCTTATATAATCAAAGACTTCTTTCAAAATCAATTTAGAATCATAGTCTTTGTATCTCGGATCGTCGTCTGGAAAAAATTTACCCAAATCGCCCAGGGCTAATGCACCTAACATGGCTTCGGCTATGGCATGCAAAAGACAATCGGCGTCGGAATATCCGACACTACCTTTATAGTGGGGAATTTCTATCCCGCCTAAAATGAGTTTTTCATTTTCTTTTAAAGGGTGTACGTCCTTAGAAAATCCAATCTTAATCATAAAATTGCCTCCAATATTTTAATGTCCAATTCAGTCGTTAGTTTTATATTCAACTCGTTGCCGTCTATTATTATAACATCATCATGCAATTCCTGCATATATAAACTTGCATCATCACTGTAAGAATTTTCATTCTTTATCGCTTTTTCATAAGCGTTAATTATCTTGCTTGTTGTAAAAGCTTGAGGTGTTTGCAAGAGTACATAATTATCACGGTTTACGTAACTGTTAAGTTTATTGAAGGAATGTCTGGCAATGGATTCCTTAAGTTTTTTCGCTAAAACACAAGCACTATCCCTAACTGCCAACTTTAAGTTTTCTATATCTGTCTTGTCTATGAACGGACGAGCACCATCATGAATCATAACATATTTGTTAGTTACTTTTTTTAGGCCGTTATAAACACTTTCTTGTCTTGTTATTCCTCCGAGGGTTATTTTAATATTTCTTCCCGTGAGTAGATTTTTCATGTGATTCAAGTCTTTTTCACTTGCAACTATTATAATTTCGGAAAAATCAGGATCCTTAATAAAATAGTCGACAGAATATTCCAATACTGTCTTATGGTTTATTTCATAGAAAACCTTATTGTAACCTAAATTCAATCTCGACCCTTTTCCCGCCGCAACAATGATTACTGAATACATTTTATCCTCCGAAAATCGAATAGTTTTGTTTATTGTTTCTAATCGCTTCTTCTAAAGCTTTATTGCTTAAACTAATAAACTCGCTGATATCAATGTTTTGCCAAGGATCATGCTTGATGATGCCGATATTGGGGTAAACAACTTGGATGATACCGCCAATATTGATTCTGACGTTGATTAAATCACCGCCACTGACTAAGGCGCGATGAAGATTGGCGTACCTTTGCTCATCATCGATGATTACGGCGAACTGGATTCCTGTAATCCTGAAAATTGAATTATTTTCTCGTGCAAAATGAAAACGCATTTGCTTGATATACTCGGCAATCATCAAGTTCCCAACATCCCTGCCAAATCTTTTATTTATGTCGGGAACATTAGTCAAATGCATCATCGCAAGATGAAATATCTTCTTTTCTTTTCTAAGCAATGAAATCTGATTGGTCAAATCATCTTCGTTCGGCAAAGAATCAACTATCTGAATTGATGTTTCCGGAAAAAGTTTAATATCTAATTTCTTAATTACCGATATCAAATAATCTTTATTGTCATGAGTAAATATTTTTCCCTTTTCTTCAACCCAAGTATAAGTATTACCAATCTGCAAACGATATTTTTGAACAAATTCCGGATACTTCTTGCTGATCTTTTTAATGATTTGGAGGTAAGGAGCTCGATCTTCCGGATGCATGAATTTCATATACTCATCAGTTGTCATTTGCGCTTGATCGGTTTTTATTATCTGTAAAATTTCTTCAGTTAAAAACAAACCATTTTTATCTTCTTCATAAAATATCAGACCATCATTCAACAAGCCGATTGTCGCGATAAATCTCTTTCTTAAAAGTTCGGATACGTTTCTTGTACTCTCCAATTCTTTTTCCAATTCAAAGAAATCATAATCCGTCAAATTTTGCGTAATTTTTATCTTATTTTTAAAAGAAACAGCCAAAACAATTACGATTAGGTACAGTAAATATTGAAAATATGTTTTTACGTCTATGCCGTTAATGAAACTCAGAATATCTGGAAAAAACTCGACGACGACCATTAAAGCCATAGTTAAGATAGTAAGAATCAATTTCCAGATGCTTATCTTCTTATATAATATTCCACTAAAAACCAAAAGCAAAACTACCAAAGCCATGGAAGTATAATAAAGGTAAGTATTCATGCTTCGCTCCTCATCATTTTTTTATACTTGTTCGAACATAAATCGTTGGGTAATAATAAGTTAATAATATGCCAAAAAATAGAAAACTGTAAAACATCGATAAATAATCATTGCCAATCAAATAAGTTCCCAAAAGAATTATCAAAAATAGAAATCCCCAAATAAATGTCAATCCACTGGCAATGATTTTAAACAATTTGGTGTTTCGATAATCAATCTTCATATCAAATTGATGATATAAAAACACAACCGGTTGATTTATGAAAACCGAAAGCAATAAAACCAGAACTATAAATCCTAAGAAAATACTATCTGATAGCATTGTATTGAACCAACTAACAAAAACCGATAAAACACTAAAAGTCAGCAGTCCCAAATTCAAGACAATTTCAAACCAACTAATCGATTCAAAAATCTTGAATTTTATATAAGTTACAATTAGAGTCAAAACGAACGCTAAAGGAAAGATATAAATATTATTGAAGTAATTGCTCAAGAAAGCAGACAAAGCGTAAATCCCCAAATGGATAAATAATAGTTTTACCCCTAAAAACTTATACTTTGAAGTTAAGTAATCCTCCGGAGAAAATTGTTGATAATCATCTAGTTGAAAGGCTTTTACCGTTTTAAACAATAAATTAATATCTCCATTATACTTCAAGAATCCAGCATCCAATATCTTCTTAAAACTTGTTTTTTTCAATAAAAGTTCGCTCAATTTATCATTTGTGGTATAAATGGACAAATCTGCATTATTATATTTGCCATGATGGACGACAATATTTTTTCCTTTGATGCGAATGAAATAAGAACTTTTGCCTATGAGAAAATTGATATGCAATTCTTTATTGTCGAAAACATTTAACTGATAATTATGTCTAATCATCATCATAATCTCATCATTTGACAAGTATTCTTGTTCTTCGATGTCTTCACCAAAGTATAACTTATCTTCGATCTTGTCACCATAGACGATTCCTTGGTTTATAGCCCCATAAAATGCAGCTTCAGGTCTGATAAAAGCTCCGCCTACAAAAAGATTTTCAAATACCAAAATATGGTCAAAAGCTTCTACATTGATAAGTTCATTGATAGATTTGTTTTTCCTTAAGGATTCATCTCTCAGCATTGTGAGATATAGACTGCTTCTGCCTAGTTTTGAGATAGTAATAAACTTTTTGATCTTTGGAAAATATTGGTCCAGTTTTCTTATGACTTGATCTTTTTTTATCTCATACTCTTTGTTAAAAGCAAAATCTATGCATAACAGTCCTTCTTTTTTTCGTAGATCTTGATTGATTGCTTTGCTGTAATTATACATTCTTATCAATTGAATTTCATCATCAAAGTCATTATTAAAGTAATAAAGCAACTCGGTTATGCCAATATCATCCAACTTTATACTCAATACCAAATAAAGTGTACTGACTTTCTTTTTACCTTCTAGGTTAGGATAATAAGATCTTATAATATTCAAATCTTTGTCGTTAGTTTTGAAAAGACTGCTATAAAAATTAACTGGATCAGCAGTGCTGACAAAATAATATTTGGCGTAATGAAGATTGTTGTCTGTATCGATTATACACTCAATCCTGGATTTGTCATTTACCACATATTCTTTAACTTGCTTTTTAAGAAAAGCTTCAGGATTTATCAATCTAATCTTTTCTTGACAAGAATCGCACAATTCTTTATGCGTACTTTTTAAAATATAAAAGCCCGATTTTAACCCTACGATAAAATTAGTAAAGAAACTATAAGCATTAACTTCTTCTATATCCAACCCGTTGATAAAATTATTGATAGAAAATTCTTTGATTAAATCCTCGTCTGAGAAATACTTGAAAAGTAATTCTTTTAGCGAAAAATCACCCCATTCTATCATTAGGGAAGTTAAAGTATAATCCTTATTCTTTAACATATTGCGATATTGTTCTTGATAATTCGTGTAATGTCTTGCTAAATCCTTAAAGAATCTTTCAATCTCTTTTTTGCTTTTTGGATAGTGTCTTGTCAGGTAAATCCTGTAGTCCTCAAATGTATTTATTTGTTTGAGCACATTGCCGTTTTGATTAACTATCATTTGATACGGTAGTTTTGAGTGTTCTAATTTTTTTAGCAATCCCAAACTATCCATATATGCATATAAAAGCCCCGATTCATCCAAACCGGTAACTATGTTGTCGCGATTATAAGAGAACTTGTACAATTTATCTTCAACCTTCAAATTGATTTTTTCGTTTTCCAACTGAAGATTTGTACCGTCTTCGACCACTAGAACTTTTCTCATCTTACGAGATAAAAACAAAGCTACAGTCAAAGCATAAAGATCTTGGCCGACAATTATGCAATCATACTCTCTCAAGTTTTCACCACCATATCTTTACCAAAATTATAACATAATCAAGTGAAGATATCTATCTTCAAAAAAAATAAAGCGTAAGGGTACGCTTTATTGAATCTTTAAGAATTTTTCAAAATATAAATTAAGAGTTTCTCGACTGATGTTATATTCTATTTCTTTATTGATGGTTACACTTACATGACCCGTTTCTTCAGAAACGATAATTGTGAAAGCGTCGCTCTGTTCGCTGATACCGATAGCTGCACGATGTCTCGTGCCAAAATGCATTGGTAAATCGGTTCTTTTTGAAGATGGATAATATGCTTTTGCACAAAGAATTTTGTTACCTCTAATTATTACCGCCCCATCATGGAGTGGTGCATTGGGAATAAAAATAGATGTCAACAATTCTTTTGATACGTCCGCATTGAGAACCAAAGCTTTGTTGATTATTTTTGATAGATCAACATTTCTTTCTACGGTAATTAAAGCTCCTATCTTATTTTTAGACAGAAAATCGACTGCGTGGTAAAGGTGATCAGCCAAATCATTATTGGTGCTCAAAGATTTTTCACGAAGCGATTTAATGCCGGTCTTTTTAGCGATTTTAGAGATGTCCTCAGTAAAAGCCATGAACATTAAATAAATGACTGGCAGAAAGACAAATATTCTGAGCCATAACTCTATATTGGTATCTTTATCGGTGATCAGGAAATATAAACTTGCACCGGACAAAAACAGAAATATGACTTTTGATATTCCCGCTTTAATGAAAGTTACTTTTGTTTCCAACAGCAAAACAAAAACTGCATATAAATATGTAATTATAATCAATAATCCAAAACTACTCATTTTCATTACCTCTACACTATAAATTATAATCCCTAAAAGAAGATAAATATATACTATTTTTCAATATCAGTCTTTTTGAATACGATATCCAAAGCGAAATACGCTATCGGTATCAATAAAGCTGAAGCAAAGAACGGTGCAATTGATTTAGCAATTGGATAGATCGCATAATCCAAACCAATCCAATTGATGACGATATAATCAAAAAGTTCAGCCAATAAACTGCTTATCAACAAACGAGATAAGAATACCAATATCACAATTGAAAATTGCATTGTCGATTTGTTTTTAGGCTTAAAAGTGAAATAGGCATTAGCGAAATAAGAAAATATCGATGCGACAATAAATGCTATTGCATTAGAAAAAAATGCGCTTCCTATAAAACCAGTAGTATTTTCATTATAGATAGCGGTATATACAAGCAGGTGAATTAAAGTATTCAATATACCGATGATTCCAAAAGTTAGAAATTTTTTAGTTAAAAAATTTGTCTTAATAAATTGCCACAACTTAGTCAAAACTAATATCCTCCGAAGTCTCTTCCACCAGGTAAATAGGTCGATTCATAATCTGTTTTCTATTTGAATAAAGTAAATAAATGACCACATAAGCCAATATGCTCATCAAGATTACCAATAACGACATATGAAGACCTAAAATCATAGTTGAGAGGTTTAAAACATTGGTAAAATATAGAACCAAATCCAACGCTACCAATAAAAACCCTATAAACAAAAACATTATCGGCAGAACCAATAAAATAGTAGAAAATTGATTCATACCATTAAAAGCATACTTAACCAGCGATTTGAAACTCCAAGAACTTTTGCCATGTTGTCTTGGAATGAAATCGTACTCAATGCATTTTCTTGGATAACCAACCCAAGAAAAAATCCCTTTGATAAATCGGTAATTGTCTTTGACTTTAAGAAAAGCGTCAACTACAATCTTGTCCATTAATTGATAATCTTTAGCGCCATTATCAAGAGGTCTTTCCGTATAAGCATTATAAATCTTATAAAATAAGTTTGCGAATAATGTCCTTAATTTTGGTTCGCCTTTTCTTGATTTGCTTTTTGTATAAACAATTTTATAACCTTCACGATAATATTGAATCATTTCAGTAATCAAATGTGGTGGTTGCTGCAAATCACAATCGATAATGATGATAAAGTCTTTATCCTTTGAACTCTCAAGTCCAGCATGCATAGCTGCTTCTTTGCCAAAATTTCTCGATAGAGAAATGTACTTGACCTTTTTATCAATTTCTGACAATTTGAGTATCTCTTTTAAAGTATTGTCTTTGGACCCGTCATTGACAAATAAAATATCAAAATCGATATCATCATACTTCAAATATTTACTAGTTTCATTATAAAACAAAGAAATGTTTTCTTCTTCATTATATGCAGGTACGATAAGCCGTGCTTTTTTCATAATTTTTTACCTCTTTTTTTCTTGATTAACATCGGAGTAATAAATATCAATAAATATACAGAGATTGATCCCATGCTGACATAAACGCCAAGATCTAATCGTTTTGGCGTAAATTCCATAGTTACTTCAACAGTTTCAGTTCCTTCGGGAATGATAATACCCATGAAACCACCACTTACACTAATTGTATCATAAGTTAACTCACTTGTGAATTGCCAATCATCTGAATAAGCTACTGGAATGACAACTATTTGATCATATTCAGTAACACTCAAATTCTTGTATTGCAAAACAATCTTGCCGTTATTGATGCTAAGATATCGATTGCCAATCTCGTTTTGCGATAAAAGTATCTCTTCATTTATATCTTCTTCAACAATGTATCGCAAACGGAGATTGTACAAATCAGAATAGCCATACATACCAGCAGTTTTGAAGATATAAATCTTGTCAGGCTTTGTATCATAGTAATAATACCCATCCAAACTTTCTTTTTCTTCGCCAAATTCATCAACTACAAATACTCGCTCAAAAGGTTTTTCGATATGCATATCAAACATCAAGTACCCAGATTCTGATGGCAATGATAAACTCGACAAGTCATATTCCAGATATGCAGCTGCGTTCAATGCCCGTTCAACTCTCATTTTCAAAGCTGGCGCAGTGGTCAATTTATCATTCTTTTCAACATAAACCTTTACCGGTCTAGCCCAAAATTCACATTTAAAATGATATGGCGCATCTGCTTCTGTTTGATTTTCTCCTAAAGTATAAACTGGACAAAGTTGACGGTATCCTGCTTCAAATTCCATAAATATTCCATACTGATTAAAATCGGAAATTTTTCTATTCGTATCTAAAAACTTGATATATAAAGCCCCTGCATCAAAAATTATGTCTATGGTTTCTTCATCATATAGATAAAATTCTCTTTCGATGTTGTCGGGATTGCCATAACTGTCATAACCAGTGGTTATAACTGTCTGACCAACTATGGTTCTATAAGACGAAATTGATTTTAGAGGTTGATTGTCTGGATTATCCAAATACTTGAGATTGTACTGGTCCATATCATATCCCTTTTCAACATCAATTATCGCAGCCATCA
>JAQVFZ010000051.1 GCA_028697025.1 Candidatus Izemoplasmatales bacterium
AATCAAACAATCCGAACGGTTTATCGCCAGTAACATCAGCTCGAGATATCTTTATGTCAAATCTTCTGGTTCTGTTCGCTTCAGAATAAGTGATGTAGTAATATTTTCCATTGTAATCTTTACTGGACGTAAAGGTCAAATCATCAACATCCTCTAAGGTGAAGGTTGTAAATTCTATTTCATATGTGTACATATCATTTAAATATTGATCGTATGGTAATACGACTTCAAAAATGTAGAAGCCGGCTCGATTTCGGCCAAACCGATAATTGTAATCACTGTCGTCAGTGTAAACAAATTGAGTCATCGAATTATATTCACCGCTCACTCTGCTAAATGTAGGATAATACATTGGATTGTTTTCATCCGGATTAGGATCGGCGAATGTCGAGTCTTTTGAATGAACATATAGATTATATACGTTAATTTGAACAACTTCAGTAAATTCCGAGGTGCTCTTAGCTAAAACACATACATCTTGATCATCGCAGTAATAAATATCAAATATCAATGTTACGTTATAAGTGATATCATTAACTTTAATGTTGTAATAAACTTGAGACCCGCCATCTTCTGAAGTGACTCTATATCTTATGAAGATATTGTCATCACCAACAACTTCGGTGAAATCCGCAGCTAATACGCCTTTTTGTTCTTCGGTTGAGTAATTGTCAACCTCAGGGCTGTAATAGTCATTGCCTGCCCAATCAGTTCTAGATGGATCATACCTGGAAATTGTTGCGCCTAATGGCAAATACTCCAACATGTATGGATAATATGATTCAAGTGGAATGTTATTTACTTGGCCATATATTCTAAAATATTCGTATTCGAACTCGTCAGCTTGATCATAGTCAATACCGAAGAAATAAACCGAAGGGTTATAAATCTGAGTGACATCCGCATTGAATTGATTAGTTATCTCCATGGTAGGATATTTTGATTCGGAAGCGATTGGTGTGAACTTGATATCGCTTAGATATGCATTTGTTCCTTCAAATTTTGTGATTTCCAATGCCGCAAAAGTAATTGTGCCTACGGTAAGACCACGGTTATAAGTAATTGTGAATGTGTATGTTCCGGGCAGGGTTTCTGAACTCATATCAATTATTAAGTAATTATTTGAAGAATATGTTAACCCAACTATGTTTGTAATAGGAACATCTGGGTCTAATTCGTCTTCTTTAAGTTCGATTCCGACAACACTTATTTCAATATGTTCGGGATTAGTTAATTCCACGCTGTAATTAACAGGCCCTGACATATCATTCGAGGTATCAAATCCTAAATCAATTTCAAATCTAGTGGATGAAGCTTCTCTTGTTGTTGTAATATTTTCTAATGGCACGTCGTTGCCGTCTTTAAAAGCAGCGGTTAAAGCAACGGTTCTTTCAATAATAGTATGAGTGAATGTTTGAGAAGTCGAACCATTTTCAGCTGTAATATCATATTGAATAATATAAGTTTTGTAGCCGCCGCTATAAGTCGTATCAATTAACTGCGCTCTAGTTACTGTAGCAAATGGCGAGATAGAAAAACTATTCGCATACATAAAACTTATATCAAAATAAGTGTTAGATAGATATTCCTTATACAAAGGATTAGATGGATTGATAGTTTGAGTTGTAAAGTTCGATGTACTAGCATCAATACTAGGTACTTTACCCATATTGATATAAGTTGTGAAACTTATGCCCGAAGGACTAAAAGTATCATTATAAGAATAGTAATTCAAATCTTCAATAATAGCTTGATTAGAAGCTGCTTTGTCAAAATCAACAGTGTATAAACTTGATGCGGAAAAATAACTATACTTTATGCGGTAGTTTCCGGTTTTCAGTAGAGCATCATTGAAATCAAAGATAATTTCATATATTCCACCAGAAGTAACCGCTACTGAGGAAACCGAATAATGATCAGAGTCAACTTCTACTTCATCGACACCATCAATGTAGTATAACTTGAAATTATTGATAAAATCATAACCTTCGTTCAAAATACCTTTACCGTCATTGAAGATTAGTTTTAGAGTTCCATTGTAATTCACGTCACCTCTTGTGATAATATCTAGTGTTGATGGTTGAGGATTAGTATATTCTGTCGAAGTATTAAGGGTTATGTTACCTCCACCATTAAAAGCAACATATTGAATACCAGTTGTCCCTCCGGTATTTGTAATGTTTGGAGTGAAAACAATAAATACTTCATAATCGTTATAATACAATGTTTCAGCGAAAATCGGATCATTGATAAATGCTTCCGAGTAAACGCTAAAATATCCTAAAGATTGTGGTGTTGTATTTGACAAAATGTTTTGTGATGGCAATGTAATATCTAGTAAAGCAGGATAAGCCGTAGATATTTCATCATATCGCTCATTGTAAAGCAGCCTGCTTAACGATGCTAAATCAAATGTGAAGTCTCCTATGAAAGTAAACGTATCTATATCATCTGTATCCCAATAGTACTCCACAGAATATCCATCTTGAGAGTTGGTATCTCTTAACATAAGTTTTCTTGTCAAAGTTACATCTTCTGCGAATAATGTATTGTCTCCAACTTCTCCGATGCTATCAATAATATTACTTCCGCTTTTTAAAACAATTGCGTCATTACCATTAGGTGAATAACTAGAACTTGTTAGGTCTGTAACTGCCAAAATTGTTGCATTAGCTGATGAGTTGGCTAAGACGAAAACTTCATTATTAGCTAAGGTACCACTAAGGTTAATTGTTGTTCCTGGACTTTGACTGCCATCATAGTATACTTCAATAGAATAGGAAGACAAATCAATACTTGCCCCTGTTCCATTATAAATTTCAATCGCTTTGCTGTTAGACGAACCTTCAATGTACTCAGTTATTATCAGATCATCCATAGTAAAATCAGATGGTCTTACTGCTAACAATGAGTTTGAAGAAGCTAAAGCATCATAGATATTGAAACTAGCAGTTGTTAAAGTTGGGTTAAAAGCCTCCATACTTATAGTGAAGGTAATTTCTTTATTATCATAGTCAATATCAGGTAACGTAAGAACCGTATTGCTTCCACCATTTTCATTTAAAGTCAAATTTTGCAAAGGCGATTCAGTCAGTTCTGCTTTATCGTTATATCTTGTTTGATAAAGATTTTCATATTTATCAATGATTGCTTGAGGTAAATTATTTGTTTGTGTTGGTGCTAAGTTATCATAATCTAATTGAGTTATAGAAAGATTCAAATCTTCATTTATCAATTCAATTTCAGATGTACTAATATTTCTTGGTAGGACTGCCCCAAACTCTTGCCCGGCAGTTGTTGAAAGAACATACATACCATTTTCTCTAACGTTTGTTCCAGTCCCCCCATCTAAAATGCTTCTAAATCTATCAGCTAACAAGTCATATTCAGCATAATAAATAAACTTCGTCAAATCCTCCTCAACTCTCATAGGAAAGTCAGGCCCATACATATATTCTCTTTCCGCAGGAGTCAATGATGGATCAGTCCAATCCTCAGTTAAATTAACGTCATTCGGATCTTCAGTAATCCAAGGAATTTGTCTTGCTCCTAAATAACGGTATCCGCTATTATAAATAATATATTGGCCTACGGTATAAATAGATCCCGGTTCACTTGATGTAGAAGTTGTTACAATTTCGGTAAAACTATTTTCAACAGTTATTGCTTGATTAGCATTGCTAGAAGCCCCAAACTGCCAATAAGGATTATATATTTCAGTTTCGATTAAGTATTCATGATTAAAATTGCTACCTGATTGAGTGTAGCCCTGATAAGTAATAGTAATAATTCTCTGATATGCATTATTGTCTTGATAATTAGATGCATATTCAAAACCTGAAAATACCACTTGCGTCGTATCATCAAGTTTTGCTGAATAATAAATAGCCCCAGGAAATCTAAAGAATCTTAACGAACTTGAGAAATTCAAAACTTGGTCCAATCGACCTATAAGATCAATATTAGGGTCAGCATTTACTATAAAGTCAAATGCACCACCTTCTGATGTCATATAGCCATTAAGACCTCTTTGAAGTCTACCAAAGATTCCACCGAAACCTCTTTTTTCCCCTGGAGTTTCTCTAGTAAAACCAGATGGGAATATAAAACTATTTCCATCGGGCATATAATAACTAGCTAGATTAGTAGACGTCAAAGTTGTAATGGATGAAAAATCCAAATAATCAATTGACTTAATGGTTCCATAATTAACCGCAGTCGTTATATTGACAATAGTGGTTCCATCTCCCAAAACATATGTTGCTCCTACTACTCCTCCTGCAACATCAGTAGAAGAAATAATGCCATGATTAAGCATATTCCTCATGTATGATAACCCATACCCGATAACTCCTCCTGCAGATGCATATACCGCTGGTCTATCTTCTGTTCCATAACTACTACCTATCGAATAAGAAAAGGATCCAGATGTAGTTGGATAAGAACCTATCCATAGAGTAAACGAGGTGCTTGAAAAATACGTATCATATTCAGCTATGTTATTTGTAATACTCGATATATTTCCAAAATTAAGTCCATTGGATAAAATGGAATATTGAATTGAATTGTCTAAACCGTCTTCAAACGTTATTCCGCCAGATATAGCTTCTCTAAATAGACTAACACCAAGTACTCCGCCTGTTCTGACTAAATAATAAGCTTTAGCTATTACGTCTCCGTTGTTGCTTGAGTCATAAATTCTAGATGTTCCATTAATAGCTAAAGCACTTACTCCTCCGGCTACAATACCAGACTCATAATATATTGCAAGTCCAGCTAAATTACTGCTAGTTTCATACCGAAAAGATCCCGAACTATACATATTCTCTGCAGATATAAATCCTAGATTGGCTGAATCTTGAATGGAACCTATATTAAGAGTACTTAGACCTCCTACAAAGGTGTTGCTCTTACCCAATATCCCAGTCAAATTCGTATCCTTATGAGTACTTATATCGCCATAATTAACGGTATTAATTATACCTTCTGTCGCCATAGGTTGAGTCTGTGATTGATATTCTTCATGAAGATCTCCGGAAAGATTTATATTGACGATACCACTTATGTAGACGTTGCCTGATCCAGAAATCTCCGCGACAATTATATCTCCAGTATTAATAGAGTTTTCAACAATTTTATTTTGAGACAAGTATTTAGTAAAACCAGATACAAATAACTCGTGATACTTTAAATCAATATTAAGAACAGTTATGTCAGCATTGTTATGAAAGTTCACAAAATCAACATTAGTATTATTTGTAACAGCTGACACGTTTAAAGTACTCTCCGCAGTTAATAATGATGAACCTGAATTTATAGAAAAATTAATGTTACCATTATTTTCACTAAATCTTATTAATGTATCATTATTGTTTATACTATAAAAGAAAGGTGAAATGTTGCTATATATATTTGATTCATAATCAAAACTTGCAAAATTATAAACTCTTGTTAATGTTAATTTATCTAGGTTAACATCGTTAGAAATATCCAATATTGAAGCCGTAAAAATAAAATTCTCATAATCAAAAGAATAGTTTGGCCTATGATTTTTTATATATGAAAGCGTTAAGTTATCATGTACTTCCCAATCGGATGATACCCAATTAATAGTTGGTTCTGTAGAATTTTTGCTTCTGATTAATGTATGATTACTAGTAGCATTACTTGTTCCGTTCACTGTCCATCCAATACCTGGATCATTTGCATAAATTCCAAAAAGATCTAATAAATCTCCGTCCTTAAATAGACCTATTGCATCATCACCCGAAAAGTTCATGACAGTATTTGTGGTTTGGTTAGCAAAATCTCTGATGGATGTTGGCGCTGAACTATGAGCCACAACGTGGGTTTCTCCCGGCGCTAAAGTACCATTCAAGTTAAAGCTTGACCAACTAGTACTACTACCAGTATTTATACGTAGCGAATAGCCGCTTAAATTAACTGTTTGATTAGTTCCATTAAAAATCTCTATCCATTTATCATAAGTCCCGCTTCCTTCTCCATACTCACTTATGAACAAGTCAGATGAATAAGGGTAATCTGTGTAATTTAGATTTTGAATATCATAATCAAATGTTCCGTGATTAAACAACAAAGCGTATTCTGTGTCTTCATTGGTATTTGATATTCCTATACCCGCACTTTTAATTTCCGCAGTATTATCTTGATAAACGGCATATACATCACCTTCGTTATAAAGATTAGCAAAGCGGTAAGAACTTCCTGATTCTAATATTGGCGCTTTACCTTCAAGCATACCAAAGACACCGCCAACATATTGATAAGCCGGTACTCCTACTCTTTCTTTAACACTTCCCGGATATAAATCTCCTTTGTTTGTAACAGCAACCAGATTATGAATAGCTGCTTCTGTATTATTGATTTTACCAACAATGCCACCGATAAAAACATCGATTTCTGAAACTCCTGCAGATAAAATAATATCTGAAGAAGTTTCAAACCCATAAATATTGCCTGAGTTTGCGGCATCATAAATACTCAATGTTGCATCCAACGAAGTCGCCCCGATTATTCCGCCAATATAATATTCAGGAATAACAGCTTGTCCAGATGTAAATATATGACTATCAAAATCAATGTTTGCATGATTAGAAACGCGATTAATTATACCGGACCCACTTCCAACTACACTTCCTAAATAAGTTTTACTCAACGCGCCGTTACCTAAACTTAAATCTACGTCCAACAAGACATTTTCTATTGTGGCTCCAGTCATCTTACCAGCTATGGCACCCATATAAAATGTTTGCGAATAGATGCTATTAGTGTTCATTAGATTGATTGCGGATTCAGAAAATATAATATCTTTAATTTCCGCTCCAGCACCCAATCTAGAGAAAAGCCCTATATAATGCTCATTATTAACGGAATACCCTCCGTTTATTGTCAAACCGTAAATATAGAAATTATCAGTCAATACTGCCGGATCGCCATTAGCTCCAGAAAAAGTGCCATAAAAAATCTTTGTCGGAACTTGATAAGAGCCCGGCGCTAAAATACTCATATCTATATCAGCGGTCAAAACATAATCCGAATGAGCAAAATCCGTTCCGTTAAGAACAGAGTTTTTATTTAATAATTTTGAGAAAAACGCTAAATCATATGCATCGCCTATTTGATAAACCCCTCCAATATAATCTAATCCCTTAAGGATTGGATAACCATCGACGGGATAAAAATACCATGAATTAGCATTATAAGTGAAATTGCCGGATTTTAAATCAGCAGTTGATTCTCCTGTAGATAACAATGGATCAGGAATCTTAACAGTAAAATCGGTGATTGAATCATTGTTGATATCAACGTCACCCTCAAGATATACAGTCTCATCGTAAACCAAATTACTTGAACTACCGGTTACATTCACTATTTGTTGAGTAGGTTCTCCTAGATTAACAATAACATTACCGCTATTGCTGAAAAGAACTGGTTCAATGGTAAATTTATTGATAAAGTTTGCATTTACTACTACTTTTGAGACAAAATATGAGTTTTCAAAATTACCGGCATTTGTATGCACAATTCCTGCAGCTTCAAAATCTTCTGAGGAAGTACCGACTAAATATCTGATACCCGCCTCTGTAACGCTAGTTCTATTGTCAATTACATAAATATTTTCAACGGAACCAAATTTTGTAAAATTAGAACCTGTCCATGTTTTTGGATCGGGCATATTAAATCCGACAACATTTGTTAGTTTTGTTAAGTCCGGGTGCATTTCCAACAATTCAGTATACATATCGATAAAGCCGATGTTCTTAATAACCCCTGCGTTATAGTTAAACATACCATAATACTCAGTCATTGCGATATCGATTGTTTCAGGATTTGATTTATCTTCATAGATTAGATAATTATGTCCTGAAAGGTAAAGATTTTTAATTTCGAAACCTTGGCCGTCAAAGATGCCGGTAAAATATCTCTCATAAAACGATTGACTAACTGGATTCGCATCAGCGAAGATATAACCTATCGGAATAAAAGTTTTTGATTTCATTACTGAGTAGTCGATATCCCTGCCAAGAACATAATGTTGATCCAACAGTTCGTCAATCTTGGCATCGCTTAGTTTGACGTCTTCAGTTGGATTACCAGTTATGTAAATCTGAGAAAAAGATACGTCAACTGAGAAACGATACAATTCTTCTGCTGTATCAAAGCGAATGATTTTTGTAGTGTCACAAGATGACGCTCCTGCAGTACAAATAGTGTCTCGAAACTGTGTG
>JAQVFZ010000052.1 GCA_028697025.1 Candidatus Izemoplasmatales bacterium
GATCCGAGGCGCGATGATAGGTTTTTTCCAGAATATCTACTCGATCCAAAGCTTGTAGAGCTATCTCTTTATCTTTTTTAGGGAATAGACCCAGGACAGTACGCCAAGTTGGATTATAGGAAATTCTGCCAGACAAGACGTTTTGAATAACCGACATTCTCTTTATTATATTGAAGTTTTGAAAAATCATTCCAATGTTGGAACGCATTTTTCTTAATTTTTTTCCTTTAATTTTGGTGATATCAACTTCCTGAAGATTAAGTTTGGTTTCATCAAACTCAGGATTCAAGGCTTTTTGTCTTGCAATTTCTTTTTCGACATTATCGCCAAACATTTCATAGGTATTGATATCGACGTTACTGAAATAGATATTGCCACTGGTTACGTCAATTATTTGGTTTAAAGTTCTCAGCATTGTTGATTTTCCCGCTCCGGACAAACCAAGAATTGCTACGAATTCACCTTCTTTAATTTCCAAATTGACATCAATCAGGGCAACTGTACCATTAGGATAGGTTTTGTTTACGTTAACGAATTTTATCATGATGATGCTCCTTTAGTATAATAGCCACCATTATCGGTGGCTATTATGAATATTTCTTAAAAAATTAACTATTAACCGAAAGTCCATTCTTCTTGTCTAGCAAGATAAGTTCTAACGATATCATAATCGCTATCTACAGCTTCAGCATAGCCTTCATGGCTGTATACGTTAAATATGATGTCATGGCCTTCTTCAGTTTGAGAAATTGCGATGAAAGCATCTTTAATTCTTTCTACTAGTTCTGGATCCAAACCAGGAATAACAGAGATGGTATCATTCGGAATGAATTCAGTGTTTGTAACGAATACGACTTTTTCTCTTACATCTGGATAATCACCGATAACTACGTTTCTTGCATCTTTGTAAGTGAATGCTGCATCAGCTTGGCCGTTATAAACAGCTAAGATTGCGCCGTCATGAGAACCAGCGTTAATCCAGGTAACATCAGTCATAGGATCTAATCCGTTATCGGCCAAAAGGTTAGCTGGCCATACGAAACCGGAAGTAGAGGTAAATGATGCGATAGCAATTGTTTTTCCTTCAAGTCCAGCTACGCTTGTTATACCAGAAGTAGAAGATGCGACCAATTGTGATTTGTAACCATCAACTAATGGTTGGTCAGTTAGTAGAGATCCGTCATCGCCTACATCATAACGCAATGATTTAAGGATAACTTCAGCTGCGCCTTCTTCTTTAGCTAGAACGTAAGAAGCAGTTGCCAACAAACCAACATGAACTTGTTTTGACTTCATAGCTTCAATGAGAGCGTTATAGTCTGTTGCTACTGTTACAAGAACATCCATACCCAATTCTTCTGATAACAAATCTTGAAGAGGTCCTCTTTGAGCATCCAAAAGCGCGATATCTTTGGAAGGTATCAATTGAACTTTTAGAGTTTCAGGATTGATGTAAGTTGTAGGAGCTGCCGTAGTAGGAGCTGCCGTAGTAGGAGCTGCTGTAGTAGTTCCTGCACAAGCCACTACTCCAAGCATGAGTAATGCAAATACAAATAAACTTAAAACTTTTTTCATAGAATTTCCCCCTTATCTATAATAACTATATTTTACTACATAATTCCATTATTTAAAGAGAACATCTAAAAAAAATCAAAAATTTATTGTAAAATATTAAATAAGAAGTGGAGTTGGTAGAATGAAGAAAAAGTTTAACTTGAGGATTCTTTCCACAAGCGACATTCATGGAACAATTTTAGCGAAGAATTATGCTGACAATTCTTTGACTTGCAGTGGTCTTTCGGTAGTAAGTTCAATGTTAAAAAAAGAACGGACTCAAAACACGATATTGCTTGATGTCGGCGATGATTTGCAAGGGAATCCCTTGATGTACTTTCATCAACTTAACCGCGATAAGTATAAAAATCCTTTAGTGGATGTCTTTAATTATCTAAGATATGATTATTTTATTCCTGGAAATCATGATTTTAATTATGGGTTGGATTATCTCCAGGATTTCATCGGTGATTTGAACGCTTTAACTTTATGTGCCAATATTTTTGATTCTAACGATGCTTTATTGTTTAAGAATGCTTATGATATTATCGACTTTCCCAATGGGCCAAAAGTATTGATTGTCGGAGTAACCACTCAATATATACCTAATTGGGAGAATCCAAGCTATATTAAAGATATTAAGTTTATCAACGCTTTTGAATCCGCAAAGCAGTTAGTCGACAGATTAAGAAGTGAAGTTGATTTGGTGGTAGTTGCTTATCATGGCGGGTTCGAAAAGGATTTGCATACTTGGGAAAAGTTTGTCGAAGATACAGGTGAAAATTTGGGTTCTTTGATGTTAAAGGAAATTAAAGGGATTGATGTATTGATTACTGCTCATCAACATCGTCACTTGAGCGAAAAGGTGAATGACACTTTAGTAATTCAAAGCGGCTCAAAAGCTGATAGTTTGGGAGTGTGTGACATTGAATTCATTTATCAGGATAAGTGGCTTGCCATTAAAAAGGAAAACAAACTTTTGACTTCCACCGGAAATCCGGTTGATGAGGAAGTGGTTGAACTGGTCAAAGATATTGAAGAGGATTGTCAGATTTTTTTGGATCAAAAGATAGGGAATGTCGTTTCCGATAATTTGAAAATAGACGATATGTTCAGTGCCAGAGTCAATAAACATCCAATTGTCACTTTTATCAATAAAGTGCAGCTGTTTTATACAAAAGCCATGATTTCCGGCACTTCATTGCCTAATGATGTCACTGGTTTTGAAAAGGACATCACAATCAGAAACGTGCTTTCAACCTATGTATACGCGAACACTTTAGCCGTTTTAGAGGTTAATGGCGCTATTCTGAAACAAATCTTGGAAAAGAATGCAGAATATTTTATTTGTGCTGAAGGGAAAATCGCGGTCAATCCAAGATTTGTTTATCCTAAAGTCCAGCACTATAATTATGATATGTTTGATGGAATCGATTACTTAATTGATATCGATAAGAATTTTGGCGAAAGAATTGTGGAACTGAAGTACCAAAACAAACAAATAAAACCTGATGACATATTTACCTTGACCGTCAATAATTATCGCGCCAGTGGAGGTGGAGATTTCGCGGAATACAAAAAACTTAAAGTAATCAGGGTTTTACCTTTTGACATAACGGAATTAATCATCGACTATATCGTAAAAAACAGAAATCTGATTATCAAAGATGAAACAAATATCAAGATAATCAGCGAAAATTGTTGATTTGTTTTCTCCTAGCTTGTAGCAATAGAGGTGTGTTTGTGCTATAATGTTTTTTACAAAAAAATATGTTGAGTTATTTAAATTTTTTTTAATCGGTAATGTAAGCGCTTAGAAGGAGTAATTATGATCGAAGGCATCATATTAGCAGGCGGATACTCTTCTAGATTCAAACAGAATAAGATGGTCGTTAATTTCAAAGGTCAAGCTTTGATACTTCATACTGCGCAGACACTGTTAAAAGTATGTGATTATATCTATATAGTCACTGGTCATTATCACGAAGAAATTAAAAATTTATTCAAAGATTTTTCAAACGTTTCGGTTTTCAATAACAAGGATTATCAAGAAGGGATGTTCTCTTCGGTAAAATGCGGGGTGAGTCATGTTAAACATGATTTTTTTATCATACCCGGAGATTATCCTTTAGTAAGTGATGCAACCTATAAATCCTTACTGCAGGGGGAAAAAACAATAAGGGTCCCTAGTTACAAACATAAACTTGGTCATCCGATATTTATATCATATAGTTTGAAAAATTATTTGATTGAATCCGATGTCGAAAGTCTAAAGGATTTTCGTAATCTCCATGATTACGAGATTATCGAAGTTGAAGATAAATTCATCAACTTCGATATCGACACAATAGAAGATTTAGAAGAAATTAAGGGAAAGGATTGATTTTTATGGAGGTAAAGGAATTAGTAAGAGCGATTGATATAAAAGCAGCTTATACTTTATTGAATGAATCTAAAGGAAGTAAGGTCATGGCTGGTGGCGCATGGATGAAACTGTCAGTTAAATCGGTAGATAAATTGATTCTTTTGGATGATTTGGATTTGGATTACATTAAGGAAGAAAACGAATTTTTGGAAATTGGCGCTATGACTTCCCTAAGAACCATTGAAATGCATCCGGCGATTAAGAGTTTATCTTCAGGTATATTGACCAAAGCCATCAAATCGATAATGGGCGTTCAAGTCAGAAACGTCGCAACCATTGGCGGCAGTGTCATGGGCAGGTTCGCATTCAGCGATATATTGGGAGCTTTATTGGTTTTGGATTGTCAGTTGTGTTTTCATGGGTTGCATGAAATCTCGGTTTTTGATTTTCTGCAAATGCCGAAAGTTCCAAGCGACATCTTGTTGAGTATAAAAATCAAGAAGTCATCGGAAAAGGGCTACTTCCATAAAGTCAGTAAAACTCATTTGGACTTTTCGCTTTTGAACATTGCCATTACCAAGAACGAGCTGTTCAAGATTGCTATTGGCTCGAGACCACAAACGGCGACACTTGCTATCAACACCGCGAATTTCTTGAATTCGCAAAGTGAGATTAACGAAGATACAGTCAAGAAGGCAGTCGAGATCGCCTGTGATGAGATTAAGGTTTCTACCAATCTCAGGGCTTCCAAGGAGTACCGTGAGGTTTTGCTAAAAACATATTTGACTCGAGGTCTTTTAGAGGTGATAAAATGAAAATCAACTTAAAAATCAATGGTCAATCAAGGCAATTCTTGATTGAACCAAATGAATACTTGCTTGATGTCCTGAGGAAAAATGATTATTTGAGCGTTAGAAGAGGGTGTGACAACACCAGCTGTGGTGTCTGTACGGTTCTCATCGACAATAAACCCGTTCCTTCCTGTAGCGTCTTGGCGGCGCGATGTGAAAACAAGGAAATTACTACGGTTGAAGGCGTTGAAAAAGAAGTAGAAAAACTAGCAAGGTATTTTGGCGAATTGGGAGCTGATCAATGCGGTTATTGTAATCCTAGCATGGCTCTGACAGTTTATGCCTTAAAACTGGAAAATAAGAATGCGAGCATCGAAGAGGTAAAAGAATATTTGGTTGGCAATCTCTGCCGTTGCACAGGCTATATTGCGCAACATGAGGCAATCATGAAATATTTGGGTGATGAATCATGAAAGTTGTAAACAATTTGACTCATTCCATTGATGGAATGGGCATAATGAAGGGTAGAAAAGCCTTTACTGATGACTTTGCGGAAAAAGATACTTTAATCGTCAAAGTCATGCGTTCACCATATGCATATGCTAAAATCCTGGAGATAAACGATTCTGAAGCACGGAAGCTGGAAGGAATCGAAATGGTTTTGACCCATAAGGATTTCAAGAGGATACCTTTCACCCGAGCTGGACAAGGATATCCAGAACCTTCACCTCATGACAAATTCGTCTTGGATGAATATGTAAGATATATCGGCGACGAGGTTTTGGCTGTAGTCGGCAGAAGTGACGAAATTTGCGATAAAGCTTTGTCTTTGATTAAGGTAGAGTATGAAGTACTCGAGCCTGTCTTGGATTTTGAAACCGCAAAAGACAATCCGATTGTAATTCATCCTGAAAATGAGATTCATGAGATGTTCGACATCGGTTTCCAACCAAAAAGAAATATCGCGGCTAGTTATGCAATGGAAATCGGTGACGTAAAAAAAAGTTTAAGTGAATGCGAGTATGTTATCAAGGAAACATTCTATACTCAAGCGCAAGCACATGTAATGCTTGAGCCGCATACGGTTAATGCCCGTATGGACTATCAAAATAGATTATGCATCTATTCTGCGACGCAAACACCTTTCCATGTCCGAAGAATCATCTCACAAGGGCTGGAAATACCATTATCAAAAATAAGAGTCATCAAACCAAGAGTTGGAGGGGGATTTGGCGGAAAACAGGCGATTCATGGCGAGATGCTGGTAGCTTATGTAACCTATAAAACCAATAAACCGACGAAAATGATTTATTCAAGAAAAGAGGTTTTTGAATCTTCATATTCCCGTCATCCAATGCGAATCGAGATGACTTTGGGAGCGGATAAAGACGGAAGATTAAAAGCGATTAATTGCGAAGGCTTATCGGATACCGGAGCTTACGGCGAACATGCCTTGACAGTTTTCATGGTAACCGGTTCAAAGGTTTTGCCGTTATACAATAAAGTCGATTCCGTCAGATTTGCCGGCGACATTGTTTATACAAACCATACTCCAGCCGGCGCCTTTAGAGGTTATGGAGCGATTCAAGGCAATTTCGCCTTGGAATCGGCTGTCGACATTCTTTGTAAAAAGATGAAGATGGATCCAATTCTTTTTAGGCAAATCAACATGATGAAGGAAAAAGAAACCTCACCTATTTTTGCAATCATGGGTGAAGGTACTGCCGGTACCGCCATGATTATGGAAACATGCAAACTGGAAGAATGCATTGAAAAAGGCATGGCATTAATCGGTTGGAAAGATAAATATCCAAGAATTGAAAGCAAAGATAAAATCAGATCTGTCGGCATGGCAATAGCGATGCAAGGCAGCGGTATACCTTATATCGATATGGGCAGTGCAACTATCAAATTAAATGATGACGGTTTCTACAATTTAATGGTAGGGGCTACAGAGATTGGCCAAGGCAGCGATACGGTTTTAACGCAGATTGCCGCAGAAGAATTAATGACTACAGTTGACAAGGTGGTAATCTATTCTTCCGATACGGATCTAACGCCTTTTGATGTGGGTGCATATGCTTCAAGTACAACCTATATTTCAGGAAACGCAGTTTGGAAAGCCGCGAAAGAACTAAAGGAAAAAATGATTGTCGAAGCGGCGCGAATATTGAAAACCAAGGTTGAAAACATTGATTTCGACGGCAAGACATTCATGAATAGAGCAAGCAATGAGAAAATAACCTTGGTTGATTTATCAAATCAAATAACTTATTCTCATGAACAAAAGCAATTACAGGTAACTTCAAGTTATGTAGGACATAAATCGCCACCGCCATTTATGGCTGGCTTTGTTGAGATTGAGATTGATAAAGCCACATACGAAATAGATATTCTTCACTATGTCAGCGTCGTCGATTGTGGTACTACCATCAATCCGATGCTTGCCAAAGGTCAAGTTGATGGTGCCATCGTCCAAGGTTTAGGCATGGCGCATTTTGAGGAAGTGATTTATGGCGCTAATGGAAAATTGATTTCCAGTGATATGTTGAATTACAAGATACCGACAAGACTCGACATCAAGAAACTGACGACAGTTTTCGTCGACAGTTATGAAGAAACCGGACCTTTCGGTGCTAAATCAGTCGGAGAAATCGGTATTGATACACCGCCTGCGGCTTTGGCCAATGCCGTTGCCAATGCCTTGGATGTAAGAATAACGACTTTGCCGGTTACTTCAGAAAAAATCTTTAAGGAAATAAGGAGAATCAATGATGAAAAATAATCGAATTGAATTAATCTCAAAAATTCTGTTTTTTGGGGCCATTTGGGGAATTTTGGAAGCTACTCTAGGCTATGTGCTTCATTTATTACCGGCTCTTATCGCTGGTAGCGTCATGTTTCCGCTGGTAATGCTCATCCTTTACCGGACTTATAAGGCGATTGGTTCAAGAACAGGTGTTTTGTTAGTCGGAGCTGTCGCAATCATGATCAAGGCGACCAATCTCTTCCTACCTTTCTTGTTCCCGGCAAAAACCATTAATCCGATGGTGGCTATGTTCATCCAGAGCTTATTGGTGTTTTTAGTACTGCCAATGCTTGACAATGAGAAAACTACCGTAAAAATCTCGGTTTTTGCCATCGGAAGTTTTTCTTGGCGAATCCTGATGCTTGCTTATTATGGTATCAATTATTTCCTTACTGGTTTCATGGATTTTAGAATTGCAAATCTCGATGCGGCAATCAGCTTTGTTTTATGGGAAGGCTTGATTTCGCTAGCGGTGATTACAGTTTTGTTTTATTTTGCAAGCAGCGGCATCCTTAAGATCGGCGAATTCCGTGAGAATTTTCCCTTCCTGGTTCCGTGTCAGTGCTGCAATCGGGTATACTCGAGCCCGGCCTGTTCTTGCCGCCTGTGT
>JAQVFZ010000053.1 GCA_028697025.1 Candidatus Izemoplasmatales bacterium
CTTTACTAATTATAGGAAGATTTCAACTCTACAATTCTATTGAAAATCAAGTTATTTTCCGTTGAATCATAATCGGTTGCGAAATAACCTTTTCTGATAAATTGGAATCTTTCTAAAGAGTAAGTGTTCTTCAAGGACGGTTCCACAAATCCAGAAAATGTTGCCCATGAATTTGGGTTCATGCGTGAGAATAATTCTTTCTTGGAATCAGAATCCAGCAATAATGGTTCAAAAAGGTTAATCTTTGCGGGTAATGCTGTTGAAGCTTCAACAAAATGTATATTGCCGTTAGGTTTTCTTTCATCAAATCCGCTGCCAGATTTTGTTCTCTCATCATAAGTGCATAGCAATTCCTTTATTGTACCGTCCTCGTTATAGATGACTTCATTGCATTTGATGAAATATGCATACATCAATCTAACTTCTATTCCCAAGGAAAGTCTTTTCCATTTTTTATTAGGTTTTTCTTCAAGAAAATCTTCTCTTTCAATATACAAATTTCTGCCAAATGCAATTTTTCTGGAACCTAAATCCGGATTGTCATTGTTATATTCCACTTCGAGCCATTCGATTTTGTCTTCAGGATAATTGGTAATCACTACTTTTATAGGATCGATTACTGCATTGATTCTTTTGACTTTGTTATTCAAGTCGTCTCTAAGTGAATTTTCAAGCATTTCACTGGAGACAGTCGAATTGACTCTTGATAAACCGGTTGAGAGTATGAAATTAACAATTGACTCTTTCGTATATCCTCTTCTTCGTAAGCCTGCTAAAGTCGGCATTCTTGGATCATCATAGCCTTTGACCAATTTTTCATCAACCAATTGCTTTAAGTATCTTTTTGACATTATCGTATTGGTAATATTCAATCGACCAAATTCATATTGGTGAGGCACATGTTCAGTCTCACATTTTTCCACGAACCAGTCATAGAGTATACGATGATCATCATACTCCAATGAACATAATGAATGAGTAACCCCTTCAAAAGCGTCTTGCAATGGGTGTGCAAAATCATACATTGGATAGATGCACCACTTGTTTCCGGTATTATGATGTTCAATATGAATGATACGGTATATAACAGGATCTCTCATATTAATGTTTGGAGATGACATATCTATTTTGGCCCTTAATGTCTTTTCGCCATCTTTATACTTGCCATTTTTCATTTCTTCAAACATTCTCAAATTTTCTTCAATCGAGCGATATCTATAAGGCGACTCCTTGCCTGGCGAAGTTAAAGTTCCTCGATATTCTCTCATTTCATCGGCTGTGAGATCGCAGACATAAGCTAGTCCTTTATTTATTAGTTTTATCGCAAGTTCATAGCTAGCTTCAAAGTAATCCGAACCAAATAATATGTTAGCTGGTTTATATCCCAACCATTCAATATCCTTCTTGATAGCTTCCACAAAAGAACTGTCTTCCTTGACAGGATTAGTATCGTCGAAACGCAAATTTGTCTTCCCGCCAAAATGCTTAGCCAATTCAAAATTGGTGATTATTGCTCTAGCGTGACCAATATGCAAGTAAGCGTTGGGTTCAGGCGGAAATCTTGTGACTATGGTATCAACCTTTCCGCTTTTTAAATCTTCTTCCATGATTGTTTTTATAAAATTAGATGTAATTTCCATTTTATCACCCCTCTAAATTTAGTCTGGATTGACCATTTAACATTAAATCATCAGCTTTTTTGTTATTTCTTATATATTGGAAGTATCCTGCAGCAGCTATCATGGCTGCATTATCCGTGCAGTAGGCCATTTTAGGAAAATACACTGGTATATCTTGAATACTTTCCTTCATTTTTGATCTTAGACCAGAGTTGGCCGCCACACCGCCGGCCACAATAATTTGCTTGACCTTAAATTTTTCTTTCGCCATAATTGTTTTTGCCACAAGCACGTCTGTAACCGCTTCTTGAAAGCTGGCGCAAAAATCTTCTACATTAATTTCTTCTTGTCTCTGTTTCATATTATGATGGACATTTATGACATGAGACTTTAAACCGGAAAAACTAAAATTGAAATCGCCACTGTCAATCATCGGCCTTGGAAAATGCAGATTATCTTTCCCATGCGCTGCTTTTTTATCTACTATAGGTCCGCCGGGATACGGTAATCCCAAAACCCTAGCTATCTTATCATAAGCTTCTCCCACAGCGTCGTCTTGAGTTTCTCCCAATTTATTAAAATCATAATGTTCTTTCATTAAGATTAGTTCAGTGTGACCACCTGATACCACCAATGCCAACAAAGGAAATTCCATACCATTGTCAATATGGTTGGCATAGATATGTCCAGCGATATGATGAATCCCGATAATCGGAATATTAAAGCTTAAACTGATTACTTTTGCTGCATTTACACCAATTAATAAAGATCCTATCAGCCCTGGGCCTTTAGTTACGGCGATTAAGTCGATATCTTCGTATCTAAGGCCCGCATCATTCATCGCCTTATCAAAAACGTAAGTTATGCCTTTAACATGCTCTCTTGAAGCTATTTCCGGAACTACTCCTCCATATTCTTTATGAATGTCTATCTGTGATAGAACAACATTAGACAAAACATCTTTTCCGTCTTTAACTATGCTAACGCTGGTTTCATCACAGCTTGTCTCTACTCCTAAAACATACATTTATCAATCACTTCCCAATCTCCTATACATAAGAAAAGCATCTTCACCATTATTGTAATAAGCCTTTCTGATTGCAACTTCTCTAAATCCTAGTTTTTCATATAACTTTAATGCCGCTTTATTTGACGGTCTTACTTCAAGGGTGACTTCCTTTATCCCAATTTCATGTAATTTTTCCAATATATTAGCCATGAAAAAATAACCATATCCCCTGTTTCTAAATTCCGATAAAATTACAAGTGAATTCACTTGAGCCTTGTCCTCATCAATCCAAAGATTAATATATCCCAAGCGTGATGCATCAGTTAAAACATAATAGTGAATCAGAGGGTTTTGCAACTCCTCTTCTACCTTAAATTTTGTCGTAAAGTTATGAAAATATTCATTCTCATACCTTACTATAAAATCGATGTCCTCTGGGACAATTTCTCTAATGGTCAGTTTCATTATGCAAATTTCTTTCCGCTTCCGTAACCTGAAGATAGTTTGGAGTTAAGGAATGAATGTCCTTAACTTTAATCAACAATTCAGAATTAATAATCTTTTCAACTTGAGGTTTGCCATCTTCTATAATGACATAATCCATTTGTATTCCCTTCTTATAATTCTCGATATTTTCTAAAGAATCGGACATTATATTAACTATTTTTCCGGAAACATTCTGATACAATCCCATAAAAGCATTTCCTCTTCTAGCATCGATGAGAGCCAAAACAAAAGGTTTTTCTGCAGCTGAAGCTATGAGTGCTAAAGAAGACACGGTATATACTTCCGGATTATTCAAATATCCTATCATCTTCGCTACCGTTACTCCAATCCTCACACCAGTATAACTTCCAGGACCGATACCGACAATAATTTGATCCAAATCCCTTAAAGTCATATTCTCTTTTTTAAGCATTTCCTCCAAATAAGGAATGATTGTGACCGAATGATTGTTTATGCCCTCTTCGTAAGTAAATTGTCGTTCCTTTCCGTCGATTATCAAAGATAAAAAAATATGTTTAGTTGCTGTATCGATTACTAATTGCTTTAACAATTTCTTCATATTCTTCCTCTCCCTTGATAATCACATCTCTTGCATCCTCATCTATGACTTTGAAATCGATAGACAATATGTTTTTTGGTAACATTTCCCTTATATACTGGTACCATTCTATCACGCTGATGCCATCGCCATAAATAAAATCATCCAACTCAAAATCATAGCCTATATCTTCTAAACGATAAACGTCCATGTGATATAATACAAAATTGCCCTCATAAATTTTGAGAATGGTGAAAGTCGGTGAGTTTAAATTATCTTTGACACCTATAGCTTGAGAAAAGAATTTCGTAAAAGTTGTTTTGCCGGAACCTAAGTCTCCGGTCAAACCAACAATCATGCCTTTAAAGGCTTTTTCGGCTATAATTTTGGCCAAAGTTTCTGTATCTATAATTGAATTTAATCTTAATTTTACTTCCAAAATCAATACACTCTTCTCTATGTTAATTATAGTAAAATTATATCATAAATTCGGTAAAAACCAATTAAAATCATTATAATATGATAAATTCGGTTCCGCTTTTATGTTTTCAATTTTAAAAAAAATTTATTATGTTATAATAAAAGTTGACGATTCAGGATATAAGGAGTTAAAAATGTTTCTAATAGTGCATAACCCTCTATCAAGCAATAAAAAATCTAAAAAAACTACTTTGAAATACGTGAATTTTTTTAAGAAAAAACACATTCCTTTTCGCTTGCGATCAACATTGAAGATAAAGGACTTTAACGATTATCTTGAAAAAAACAATCATATAACCGATATTCTTTACCTTGGCGGTGATGGATCAATCAATTATTTGATTAATAATGTCGATATCCAGAAAATCAAGCAAAACATCTACTTGGGAAAAAGCGGGTCTGGGAATGACTTCCTCAGAACTTTAAAGAAATATGGAAAAGCGGAAATAATGATTGGCGAAGCCAAAACTAATATTGGTTCAACCAAATTTATCAACGGTTGCGGTCTAGGCTTTGATGGACTAGTTTGCCATTATGTCAATAATGACTCCAAAAAAGGGAAACTATCTTATTTTATCAATGTATTTAGAGCAATTATGAAATACCAACCGGTTGAACTGGACTTAGTCGTTGACGGGAAAGAGTACCATTATAAAAAAGTCTTTGTTTCAGCGATTCAAAACGGCATCTATTTTGGCGGTGGCATGAAAGTTACCCCAACAGCTGATCCTACCGACGAAGAATATGTAGTTTGTGTCGCCCACAATCTCTCAAAATTATTCTTACAATTAGTTCTTGTTACAATTTATCCAGGTTGGCACAAAATTTTTAAAAAGAAAGTGGCCATCTTAAAAGGTACAAATATCTCAATCCTTCACCCTACTGAAACTTATTTTCAAGCTGATGGAGAAGTCATGGGCAACATCAGCAAAGTCGAAATTAAACCTTTTGAAAAAAGAATGTTCTATGCTTTTAACAAAAAGGAATTTAAAAATAAATCAGCCACTTAATCAGTGGCTGGTTTTTTTAAAGTTTCTTTTCTAATTCTGCTCTTAATTTTTCATATCCTGGTTTGCCAAGAAGGGCAAACATATTTTTTTTATAAGCTTCAACACCAGGTTGATCGAAAGGATTGACATCTAGCAAATATCCGCTGACACCTACCGCAAGTTCAAAAAAATACACCAAATAACCAAAAGTATAAGGGTTGATTTTCGAAACGTTTATGACAATATTAGGAACTCCTCCGTCTTTATGAGCTAAAAGCGTTCCTCTCAAAGCTCGATTGTTGACATAGTCCAAACCCTTATGTTTTAGATAATTTAAACCATCTAAATCAGTTTTCTCTTCTTCGATAATAATATCTTTTTCCGGATTTTCAATATTGATAACCGTTTCAAACAGAATTCTCTGACCATCTTGAATATATTGTCCTAGAGAGTGAAGGTCAGTTGAGAAAGATGCGCTTGATATGAATATACCTTTGTGATCCTTTCCTTCTGATTCTCCGAACAATTGTTTCCACCATTCGGAAAAATAACTTAGTTTTGGTTCGTAGTTGACTAACATTTCAATTTGATACTTATTGCGATACAACAGATTTCTTAAAGCAACATACATGTGTACGTCATTTTTATAGATGTTATACTTATCATATTCTTTCCTTGCCGCCTTAGCACCAGAGAGCATTTGTTTAATATTAATGCCACTTGCTGCTATCGGTAATAATCCTACTGCTGTCAATACTGAGAATCTACCGCCAATATTATCCGGTACCACAAAAGTTGTGTATCCCTTCTCTGTGGCTAAGTCTCTTAGAGCTCCTTTAGTTTTATCGGTTGTAGCATAAATTCTCTCTGCTGCTTCTTTTTCTCCATATTTTTCTTCCAAAACTTTCTTCAAGACTCTAAAAGCAATTGCCGGTTCGGTTGTTGTTCCCGATTTAGAAATCACATTGATTGCAAAATCCTTATTTTTTAAATGATCAACCAATTCGCTCAGGTAAGTACTCGACATATTGTGACCAGCAAAAAGAATTTCTATGTTTTTTCTTTTAGGAAAATATGGTTTTAAATATTCAAGGGCAGCTTTAGCTCCCAAATAAGAACCGCCAATACCGATAACAACCAAAATGCTTGCTTGTTTTCTTATCCTTCTTGCGGCTTCATAAATAGCTTCAATCTCTTTTTCATCGAATTGTTCAGGCAAATCAAGCCATCCTAGATACTCATTTCCTAAGCCGCTTCTATTTTCCAATTTTTTTCTCGCATGTTTTATTTCTTTATTGATAATTTCCAGTTGATCCTGGTCAATAAATGGCATAGCATATCTATAATCCAAATTCACGTGTTTATTCATTTCATTCCTCCTTATGTACAATCTAATTATAACATGAAAGTTATCAATAATGCTTGCTTAATGTTCAAAATGCAACCCATTACCTATGTTTCAAAAAAACAATTCAAATTTATCAAATTTGAATTGCTTTCTTATTTTTTGTTTTTTTGATACTTCTCTATCCAAGCTGGCAGCTGAGTTTCAAATGGTTTAAATCCCGCTATAACTTCAATAGATTCTCTTTTCTTTCGCCTTTTCTTGTTTTGGGATTTGTAACTCAGACTTATTTTTTTGTCTTCTACCTTTATAACTTCTAAAGTCACTTCTTCCCCAACATTAAGATAGTCTTCTATACTTCGTACATAACCATCACTGATTTCTGATATGTGTATCAGTCCATCAGTCTCATCATTAATTTTTACAAATGCACCATATGGTTTAATATTAGTAATCCGACCTTTGACGATGTCACCTTGTTTCATATTTAACACCCCTCAAAGAAACTGTAAACATTATAACATAAATGACGGTTTATTAAAACTATATTGTTTTTTGAAATATATTTATCAGTCTTTGTCCCCAACTGCATTATGAGCAATTGAACTGGCTGCAGCTGCAGCGATTGCGCCAATGATATCATCCATAAATGTATGACATTTATCAGTTTTTTTGCCAATTTCGTCTAACTCACCAATAATACCGGGTTTAACTTTATCAACATAACCAAAATTAGTTAAACCGATGGAACCATAGACATTGGTTATTGAAAGAACCAAAATCTCATCAATCCCGTATAACGGATTATCCTCGCTAATCAGTTTTTGCAAAGGCTCAGAAAGCAAATGCTTTTCAGCCAGCATGTCAAGTTCAATTCCAGTCAAAACGGCATTTTGAACTTCTCTCTTATCCAAAACCCTATTAATTGCATTAAGGCATAATTCATTGGTTAAATCTGGGACATACTTCTTTTGCAAATCATAGACTATCTCAACTATTCTATCTAAAGTAACTCCTCTTTGCTCAAAAAGATTAATGCAAATCTCTTTCATCTTTTTTTGTTTTTCTACCATATGTGTTCAACCCCAATTACTCCAGGTACTCTTTCCAACAAAGTGTCTTCGATCAAGTCTGACATAGTTGATTCAAATCCTGCACAGCCTACACATGCTCCCTGAAGTTTAACATAAACAATGCCATCTTCGAACTTTACAAATTCCAAATCGCCACCATCACGATTGATATATGGTCTAATCAGCTTGATAACTTCTTTAATTTCCGCAATTATTTCTTCATAATTCATATAAATAACCTCTATTCTTCGAATTTCTTGGACTTATCATAATTTGGATTTTTCAAAATATAATAAGCGCAATTAGGGGAGCAAGATTCCATTACATAATCAGGTATCATTTGATAATTATCATCAGAAAATCCTTTAAGACGCAAAAGTCCGCCGGAATAGTCACCGACAACATATGGATAAATATCAAAAAAATCTATGTACCTTTTATTAAAGTCGTCCAAAACAAATGCATCCCGATAATTTTTAATCATTTCAAATTCGCCATGAATCGATTCAATCATAATATCACTCCCAGCATGAATATTTTAACATATAAAAAA
>JAQVFZ010000054.1 GCA_028697025.1 Candidatus Izemoplasmatales bacterium
AAAAAACACAGGAGTTGACCCTAAAGATATTGATGTCATTATCTGTGTAGGCGAAGAGTGGAAAGAGTATCCTTTGACTACCAGCGCTTTATACATTCAAGATAAAATTGGCGCAGTCAATGCTTGGGGCATTGATGTGGCCAACCGTTGCTGCACAACCGTATCAGCGATGAAAATGGCTAAAGACATGTTGATAGCTGATGATGATGTGAAGGTCGTAATGGTGGTCGGCGGTTATAGAAATGGCGACTTTGTCGATTATACCGATAAAGACATGTCGATGATGTATAATCTCGGAGCTGGTGGCGGAGCCATCATTTTAAAGAAAAACTATAATAAGAATCTTTTATTAGGATCTCATATTATTGCGGATGGATCATTGTCCAGAACTGCCGGCGTTGAGATTGGCGGTACAGCGAACCCAATAACTTGCGATAATCTGGAAGAAAGCAAAAAGTCATTAAGATTGATGGATCCCAAAAAGATGAAGGACAGACTAAATGAAGTATCAATGCCGAATTGGTTCATGTGCATCGATAAAGCCCTGGAAAAATCAAATCTTGAAAGAAAAGATATTGATTTTTTAGCTATTTTACACATCAAAAAATCCGGTCATTTGAGCATGTTGAATGAACTTGGTTTAAAAGAAGAACAATCGATTTATCTAGAAGATTATGGCCATATCGGTCAGGTTGATCAAATTCTTTCATTGCATAAAGCTTTGGAAGAAAAGAAAGTTAAGGATGGTAGTGTTGTCTGCATGATAGCCGCAGGTATCGGCTATGTCTGGGCAGCCAATATCATCAAGTGGGGAGAAGTATAATATGCCGGGTATTGATGTCGCTGTTAGACAAATATTAATAATAATATTAGGGTTAATTGCGATTTATGCCGCGCTTGATCTTTTTTGGTTTCGTAGAAAAACGCAAAAATCAGTGTACCGCTCCAAAGCACTAAACGTTTTAATCTTCTTAAGCATTTTGACAATGATTGTCGTCAGTGCCAGATTGTTTACACTGCCAATCATCATTCAAATATTATTGCTAAACACAGTTGATTTAAGCATTCTTATCTTAGCAACTACTGCGGTGGTCTTGATCTTCAAAACTTCAGTAACCACCAACTTTGCTCAAGGCATGATGGCGACATTCGGAGCTTTCTTCGCTGCTTCAGTCGTCATGAAGTTGATAGCTAACGGCAGTACTAACATGACGCTGATACTATTTGCAGGATTGTTTGCGGGCATTGCAATTTCGTTCCTTTTAGGACTGTTTATCGATGTGATGATTATCAGAAAGGGAAAAAATGTAAATTCCGTGGGCAAACAGATGATAACCATGGGTCTTGTCATGGTAATTATGGGTATTATTCCGGTGATATTCGGTTCTAATCCGATAGTTTTACCGGCATTTTCGGTAGATGTCAAAATCTTTAACATCGGTGATAATCCAATGGTCATCCCGGTTCAGAACCTTTACGCAATTGTCATTACAGTCATAGTGTTGGCTGTGCTATTCATCGCTCTGAGATTTACTAAATGGGGTTTAGGGGTTAGAGCTACGGCTTCCAGTGAAACGGTTGCCAGCATGATGGGCGTAAACACTCATGTCATCACCGCCATGAGTTGGGCGATAGCCGGTGGCTTGGGAGCGATAGCCGCTTTCTTCTATGCCTCGATGGGTACGCAAGTACAGGTTGCCTCCATGGTTCCGGTTCAGGTAAACGCCTTTATGGCAGCCGTTTTGGGAAGTTTTGGATCATTTGGCGGATCGATTATCGGCGCGATTTTAATCAATGTTTTCTCTTCGATTGCGCCATATTATAACGGAACCTGGCAATTGGTAATAGTTTATGGAATTATACTCTTGATTGTTTTAGCCAAACCTTTAGGATTGTTTGGCAAGAAGATTGCGAAGAAGGTGTAGATTATGATGAAATTAAAAAATATCCTCGCAAACTTTAAAAAACAGTTTTCTTCCATATCCAAACATCCGTATTTTGGTTTTATCGTTTTAGGCTTGGTATTTCTCTTTGCCTTATTGCTGAGAAATATGGGTTTATTGACCATTTCGGTAATAAACACCTTCACTTTAGTTATGATCTATTCCGTAGTGGCGATGGGTTTTTCGCTTTTACTAGGATTCGGCGGTTTGGCTTCGCTTGGGACAGCAGGATTAGTTGGATTAGGATCATTTATCATGGGATATATGCATGGTAAGGCAGGAATTTCTTTTACCGCAACAATCGCCATAGCCATAGGCGTCGCCTTGGTAGTTGGACTTTTAGTCGGTTTCATTTCTTTAAGAATTGAAGGCATGTATCTAGCGATTATTACTTTAGGACTTGGGGAAATGCTCAGACAATTCTTTATCAGTTATGATACTTTCACCGGTGGTTTTACCGGAACGTCTCTGAGAAGTTTTAAAATCTTCGGTAAGTTATTCGAAAGCGGAAACGCCAATTACTTCAATACAGTATATATAATCGTCATCATTTGTTTCATCTTGGCGATGGTGGCGACGATTAACATTATCAAAAGCCCGACCGGAAGAGCGCTCTTATCTATGAAAAACAGTGAATCGGCGGCTCAATCAATGGGTATCAGCATTATCAAATATCGTTTGTTGGCGTTTGTGCTTTCATCGGTATTTGCAGTTCTGGGCGGAGCGTTATATATTTTGCACACCAAATTTTCTTATCCGCCGCAGTGGAATTTGAGTTACTCCTTGGATATTTTGGCAGCTGTCATTGTCGGCGGCGCCCAATCGATATATGGAATAATCATCGGCGTTTTCTTGATATTCGGCTTGAAAGTATCGGTTTTGAATTACATCCCGTTCTTTTCCAATAATCCGGCATTGATCGTAATTTTCAACGGAGTGTTGATTGTCTTGGTCGTTATGTTTTATCCTGGCGGTCTGATTAGATTGTTACAAACATCATGGTATAAATTAAAAATTAAATTGGCTAAACTCAAGATGAAGTGGAGGACTTACCGTTATGGCAAAGATGATCAATAATCTTCTCATAAAAGTCTATCAACGCATCTTGATTCATATCGAAGATAAAGCGAAATTCAAGAAGGATTATGCTGAAGTTGTAATTGCCAGAAGAAAATCAAGAACAGAAAAACGCGTTGATAATCTCAAAGAAAATCTCAATAAAGAAATTTTGGCTAAGGCATTAAAATATGGTATCCAAAATGATTTGACTGAAACTTTCATAAATGAGAAAATCAAGAAAACAGAAGAGAGATTCTATTGGAAAAAACGAGCTCTAAAAGCTAGCTTTTCACGCGAACTGGAAAAAGCTCAAGATAAGACGATTTTAGAAAATGAATTCAATGAAAAATCATTGATTCTCGATAATGAATTAAACCAAGAAATTAATGACTTGCGAACAAGATACGCCAACACCTTGGACAATCAAGAACAATATTCTCTAGAAGTGAAAACTATTGAAAACAAAACAGCAGAAAAAATCAAGAAAATTGAGAGAAAATCGGTTGATAATCTTGAAGATTACCAAGAAAAAACCGATAATAAACTCAAGAGACTAGAAAAACAAGCTGCGTTATTCAGGGATAAATTATTCTCTCTTGCCGATCAAACGAATATCAAGGATTATGGTCTCGAAGAAGGCGTCATCTTGAAACTGGATAATCTTACCATGAGATTCGGCGGGTTAGTCGCAGTAGACCATTTGAGTTTCGATGTCAAAGAAGGTGAAATCTTTGGACTAATTGGTCCGAATGGTGCGGGAAAGACTACTGTTTTCAACTGTATAACCAAATTTTACAAGCCATCAGAAGGCAAGATGTATTTCCGTAAAAATAAGATTGATACGGTATTTCTTAATGATTATAAAGTTCATCAAATCATTAAGCAAGGTATTGTCAGAACCTTCCAAAACGTCGAATTGATCTGGGAATTGTCTGTTATCGATAATCTTTTGGTAGCTGCTCACACATTATTCAAGACCGGATTTTTCGGGCAATTGTTGCATACGAGAAAATTGCATCAAGAAGAACTGGTTCTAAGAAAGAAAGCAGAAAATGTTTTACTGAAAATGGGACTTTATGCTTATAAGGATTCTTATCCGCTCGGACTTCCTTATGGAATTTTGAAAAAGATTGAGTTGGCGAGAACATTGATGGTCGAACCAAAAATGATTATCCTTGATGAACCGGCAGCCGGACTTAATGATGCCGAGACTTTGGAACTGGCTAAGATTATCAAGATGATTCGCGATGAAGAAAAAGTTACAATCTTTTTAGTTGAACATGATATGGGATTGGTAATGGATATCTGCGATACGGTTTGCGCCATATCCTTTGGGAAAAAATTGGCAATCGGCACACCAAAAGAAATACAGGAAAATAAATTGGTGCGCGATGCTTATTTAGGAGAAGAATAATGGGTAATATCGTATTGAAAATCTCCGACTTAGTTGTCGATTACGGGATTATCAGGGCTATCAAAGGTATCGATTTAGAAATTGAAAAAGGCAAAATTGTGGCGATATTGGGTGCGAACGGTGCTGGAAAATCATCAGTCATCAGAACCATCAACGGCCTTGTAAAACCAAAATCAGGAAAAATTATTTTCGAAGATGAAAATATTTCCGGACTAAATCCGCACAAGATTGCCAAAAAAGGCATCATCCAATCGCCGGAAGGCAGACATATTTTCAAAGGACTTACGGTAGAAGAGAATTTAATGGTTGGCGCGTATTCGTTGAAAGCTGAAAAAGGCGAATCAACAAAGAAACTAAAACAACAAATTCTTGATCAAGTCTATACATATTTTCCGGTTTTAAAAGAAAGAAGGAAACAACAAGCTTCTACCCTTTCCGGTGGTGAACAGCAAATGCTCGCAATCGGTAGAGCGCTTATGGCAAAACCGAAATTGCTGCTGCTGGACGAACCATCACTCGGGCTTGCGCCGATGATTGTGAAGGACATCTTCAAAATCATCACGGAAATCAAGGCTGCAGGGAATACCATCTTGTTGGTGGAACAGAACGCATTTCAAACCCTGAAGATTGCCGATGAAGTATATGTAATGGAATTGGGCAAAATCAAAACTAAGGGTACGGCTGAAGAATTACTTCAGGACGAACAATTAGTCGAAGCATATTTAGGTAAAAAATAGGTAAGTACCGATTATTCGGTTAACATACAAAAATAAAAAAAAGGAGAAATAATATGAAGAAATTAGTTTTAACAGCATTCGTTATTTTGTTTGGTGTTGTATTAGTTGCTTGCGGTGGTACAACAACAACAGCTGCACCAACAACAGCTGCACCGACAACAGAAGAACCAATCGTTGTTCAAGGTGTTACAGACACAACAATCAAAGTTGGTAACGCAGCTTCAACTACTGGCGCTGGCGCTGGTGTTGGCGTTCCATTCAACGCTGGTATTCAAGCTTATTTTGAATACATCAATTCTCAAGGTGGAATTGACGGCAGAACTATCCAATTCGTCACTTATGATGATGAAACAGATCCAACAAAGGGTTTGACTTACACTGAAAGATTAATCGAAGAAGATGAAGTTTTCGCATTGGTCGGACATTTTGGTACTTGGACAGTTGGCGCTACACTTGAATTGATTCAAGAAGTAGGTGTTCCAATGGTTTATGCAGCTACTGGTATCAACTCCTTGTATTTCCAAGAATCAGTTGGTAATCCAGTTCTGGCAGTTCAACCAATTTATAAGACAGATGGTAGAATCATGACAGCTAGAGCAATCAAAGAAGCTGTTTATGGTGCTAATCATGACGAAGCGCTTCCTGCAGGCGCAAAAATTGGTGTCATCTATACCAATGACGACGTCGGTTTGTCAATCAAGGCTGGTATTGAACAAGAAGCTGAACTTTTAGGCAAATCAGCTGATATAGTTTACCAAGCAGTTACTACATCTTACGCAACAGCTGTAACAATCTTGAAGGCTTCTGGCGTATCTGCAGTTATCTTGGCAATGAATCAAGAACCATTCGGTTACTCTTTACAACAAATGCATAATTTGGCTTTGAATGTTCCAGTATTCTCTTCTTATGTAAATGCGGACGTAACATACGTTAACCACACATTATATAATGAAGCTCGTCCAATCTATGTCAATGCATGGTTAGACTTGCTTGATCCAGCTGGTGTCAGCGGTTTACACCAAGATTATTGGGATTATTATGGAATCATCTCTACAGGTTCTTATGCTCAATACGCTCTAAATAACTTCGCAATTGCTGGTTATATGGCAGCTTATATCTTCGTTGAAGGCTTGAAGAGAGTTGAAGCAGCTGAAGTTGAACTTACCTGGGATAACTACATTGCACAGATGGAATCTGAAGTATTGGATATTCCAATGGGCGGTATGGTTGACTGGACAAATGGCAAGAGATGGGGTATCGCAGAAATGTCAATGTTGCAATATACATACATAGCTGGCGACAATCCTCTTACTACTGACGTAGTAGAAACAGATTACCTATACGAATCTTTCGCTAAAGTTAGAGAAATCGAAACTATCGAAGAAATCGAAGGAAAATAATAAAATTTTTTATTTCGAAGAAATCGAAGGAAAATAATTAGTTTTACTTTTTAAGAAACAAAAGAAAACAATTACAAATTTTTTCTACAAGGAATGTTGAGGGGGAGAATAATCTCTCCCTCTATATCCTTGAAATATTTTATTGAAGAGGTAAATCGATGAAAGAACATAAAATTGTAAAAATCGAACAAGTACTAAATCTAGTTAAAAGTAATCATGAAATCGTGGTAGGCATGGCAGCCAATGAACCACAGGAATTCATGAAAAATCTTCATATCATCGCTGACAGGGTAAAGAATGTCACGGTGACCAATTGTTTGCCGATAGTAGAGGCAGAGTTTTTTACCAATGAAAAATTACGCGATTCATTTTTCTTGGATAGTTGGTTCTATACCAAGACGTTGAGAACCGTAAGTAAAAATGGAAATATCTCGTTTATTCCGAACCATTTACATTTGGCCGGAAGTAGACGATTAGATCATAAAGCACCAAATATCTTCATAACAGCTGCTACACCACCTGATAAACATGGCTTCATGTCGCTTTCAACTTCGAATGTTTATGAAAAACAGATGGTTGAGGAAGCTGACATTGTCATCTTTGAAATCAATCCTAACTTCCCAAGAACTTTCGGCGATATGGAAGTCAGCATCCATGATGTCGACTATCTGGTAGAAGTTGATTATGAAGTTCCGACTTTGCCATATACGGAACCTAATGAAAAAGATATGGTTATCGGCAAACTTATCGCCGACAAGATCAATGATGGCGACAGTATTCAATTAGGCATCGGCGGTATCCCTAATGCCGTAGCTAAAAGTTTGATACACAAGAAAGATTTGGGAATTCATACGGAGATGTTTACTTCCGGAATGATTGACTTGATTGAAGCAGGTGTCATTACTGGCAAGAAAAAGACTCTGCATAAAGGCAAACATGTTTGTTGCTTCGCAATGGGATCAAAAGCGCTTTATGAATATATCGACAATAATCCTTCGGTGATGATATTACCGGGCTCTTACGTAAATGATCCAGCAGTTATGGCTTTGAATGACAATCAAGTGTCAATCAACGCCACAATTGAAATCGATTTGACTGGGCAATGCGCCTCTGAAGCCGTAGGCACAAGACAAATCAGTGGTACTGGCGGCCAGGCAGACACGGCTATTGGTGCGCAAAACGCTAAAAACGGTCGTTCTTTTATCGCCCTTTATTCTACTGCGACAGTCAAGAATAAAGAGACTGGCGAAATAGAGGAAGTATCTAAAATCGTTCCGACATTACAAACGGGAGCTGCAGTATCCCTATCGAGAAATGACGTTGATTATGTCGTTACAGAATATGGTATCGTCCGTCTAAGAGGCACAAATATCAGAGAAAGAGCTAAACTTTTAATCAGTATCGCTCATCCAAAATTCAGAGACCAATT
>JAQVFZ010000055.1 GCA_028697025.1 Candidatus Izemoplasmatales bacterium
ATTTGGACGGCAGAGTCGACGCCGTCATCGGCACCCATACCCATGTGCCTACCGCCGATAATATCATTTTGCCTAAAGGAACGTTATATATCAGCGATGTCGGCATGACTGGCGCCAAATACGGAATTATTGGCGGCAGTGTCGAACAGGGAATCAGAAAATTCATTACCGGAATGCCGGAAAGAGTAAAGCCGGAAACGGAATCGATACTGCAGTTCAATGCGGTTTTACTGGACTTATACAACAGAAAAATCGAAAGAATCAACATATTTGAATAGATGAGGAATTATATGCAAAGACTTAATAAACCAGATCTTTCCAGTGCGAGAAAGAGAACTAAGAATCAAGTTAATACAATCGAATACGAAAACTTCAAGAATATCAAGAATATCGGCAAGGACAAATCATATATCATCCAAACTCACGGCTGTCAAGCAAATGAAGCTGATACTGAAGTAATCAGGGGACTTTTAGAAGAACAAGGATTTACACCGGCAAATGTTCTCGAAGAAGCCGATTTGGTCGTAATCAATACTTGCGCCATCAGGGAAAATGCCGAGAACAAGGTCTTTGGCGAGCTTGGCAGACTCAAGAGTTTCAAACGTCTCAATCCCAATATGATTATCGCGATAGCCGGCTGCATGCCACAAGAAGAAGCCGTGGTTGAAAAAATCATGAAGAAGTATAGTCATGTGGATATCGTCTTCGGTACTCATAACGTCAATAAATTCATCGAGTACCTCGATTATGTCATCAGAGAAAAAAAGCAGCTGATAGAAGTCTACTCCAAAGAAGGAGAAATCATCGAACATTTACCGCAGGTGAGAGAAAACCGTTTCAAGGCTTGGGTAAATATCATGTTCGGCTGCGACGAATTCTGTACTTATTGCATTGTTCCCTATACGAGAGGTAAAGAACGCTCACGCAATAAAGAATACATAATTGAAGAGATCAAGGATTTAATCAAGGACGGTTATAAAGAAGTTACTTTATTGGGTCAAAACGTCAATTCATACGGCTTGGATTTCATCGACGAAAAGTATGATTTTGCGGATCTGTTGGAAGATTTGGCTAAACTTGACATTCCTCGCATCAAATTCACGACCTCGCACCCCAAGGATTTTTCCGATAGTCTGATTGATGTCATCGCGAAATATCCAAATATCATGCCTTTCATCCATCTTCCCGTACAATCGGGTTCGAACGATATCCTTAAACGCATGAACCGGAAGTATACGAAAGAGGAATATTTGGCTCTAGTCGATAGGATTTATACCCAAATCCCTCACGTATCGCTTACAACCGATATCATCGTCGGTTTCCCCGGAGAAAGTGAAAACGATTTTGAAGAAACACTGGATTTAGTCCGTAAATCGCGGTTTGAAGGCGCTTATACCTTCATCTATTCGCCTCGTAAAGGCACGCCAGCCGCAACATACAAGGAGACAGTCGATCCTGAAGTCGCTAAACAAAGATTATATAAACTCAACGACTTGATTAATGAAGGATTCTTAGCAGGAAATAAACGATTCGAAAACAAAGTCGTCAAAGTCTTGGTTGAAGGTTATTCAAAAACCAACAAGGGGGTCCTTTCCGGTTATACCGAGAACAATAAATTAGTGAATTTCAGCGGACCGGAATCGTTGATTGGCCATATCGTCGACATTTACATTGAAAAGGCGAAAACTTGGTCTTTAGACGGCAAAGTAATCCAATAAATGATAGAAGTGAGATTAGCTCTCACTTTTTTATTTTTAGATAAAAAATTAAAATAATAGGAAATCGCTAAAATATTGAATACTTCCCTTGAAAAATGACTTTACTTATAGTAATATTAAAATATCTTATTGTAAAAGGGTGATATGATGTCTAAATTTAAAAGCAATGAAGAATTTTTTGATTTTTCAAAATTGTTGTTGGTAATTCCCCTGCAGGATCTAATTAACCTGCTCGTTAAATATGAAGTGAAACTACCGCTTTATGTTCATCGGTTCTTGCTCAAGGAAACCATTAGACAAGACGTTTTCAACGAACCGCTTTACAACACCTATACTGATGAACTTAAGTTCAGACTGAGGGGATACGATAATTTCTCCATCTATTTGCTCGAGAAATTGATATATGATTATAACCTTAATTTCAGTTTGCCAAGATATAAGGAAATGATGCTTAACATCCTTTTTGTCAATAAGGAAGCTCTGGTCATCAAAAATAATTTCTTTAACGACTTGGAACAGCTTAAACATAATTATACCGTCGACTTGGAAGTCATGAAATATTCCGATTTTTATCATGCAATCCAAAAGGTTCTCTACGAACAACCGGGATTCTTGGATGGCATCTCCATCCATGACTGGGATGAAGATATGCTGACATCTTATACTTTGGGTGATTTAAAGGCCCTAGGCGAAAAATATGATGTCAAGATTCCTCGACGTATCAATAAGACCAAATTAATTGAGATACTACAGGCGAAATTCAAGCTTTCAGCCGACGAAACTGAACTCTTGGAAACAAAGTCAGTATTGGAACTGGAAATTTATGCCAAGGAAAAAGGCTTTAAAATCTCTATCGATTTGAAAAAGACCGATATGATTGAATATATGAAGTATGCTCTAGGCATGTATAACAATTATCCTAAAGACGATTTCTTTGATTATCATATTCCTGTTTTCTCAGACGCTGAAGCGGTTGAGGAAGACATCGTGGAAGAAGTGATTGAAGAAACATATATTCCGGAGGAAGTTCATGATGAAGTTGAAGAAATCATAATTCAACCGGTTAAAGAAGAAATCGTTGAAGAACCTGTTATGGAAGAAAAAATTGAAGAAGGCAAGAAAGAAGTCAAGGAAGAAGAAAAGGCAGTTGTCGAACCGACTGAACTTGAAAGCGAATTGACTGATATTGAAATTCCGGAAGATCTGGAAACTGAACCTACTCTCGCTGATGCCAATATTCTTTCCCAAGAAGAAAAAGAATTGCTTGACGAGAAAATCAATTTGATTATCAAGAAGTATTATAAACGCAGAAGAACGAGAAGAGTCGTTTGGACGATTGTGATAATCGTACTATTAGTCGCAGCTGGTTGGGCGGGTTATGAATATCTGTGGCCGCTGATTCAAGGATAAACCATATTGCATCTTGCCTTTAGAAATGTTTTAAGGAGTTTATTTTGAAACCTTTGGAAATAAGTAGTTATACCCCAATGATGCAACAATATCTCGAAATAAAAAAAGACTATAGCGATTTTATAGTCTTTTTTAGACTTGGTGATTTCTATGAAATGTTTTTTCAAGACGCTATTGTTGCGTCCAAAGAACTGGAAATAGTGCTTACTGGCCGCGACGCAGGCGTTGAAGAAAGGGTTCCAATGTGTGGTGTTCCTTATCATGCCGTTAATTTATATCTGGAAAAGTTGGTTGAAAAACGTTACAAAGTCGCAATCGTCGAGCAGGTGGAAGATCCTGCAACTGCTAAAGGCATCGTAAAAAGAGAAGTAATCAAACTCATTACTCCAGGTACAATTATTGAAGAAGGAGCAATCAAACAAAAAGACAACAATTATATCTCTGCAGTTTATGAAGGTAGCGATCAATACATATTAGCTTATGCCGACCTTTCAACCGGCGAACTATATCTCGAGAAATTGCCGTTTGACAAAAATATCCTGATGAGTGAAATCCTGAATTTAAATGTCAAGGAAATTGTCATAACTTCTAAATTCAAGGATAAATTCATAAAAAACAACCTGAAGAATCAAGACTTGACGATTTCCATCAATGATGATTTGACAGTGAAGAAATACTATCAGAATTTGGTTTTAGACGTCTACGACAAAAGTTTGTTGAATGCTTTTGGATTATTGATAAATTATCTGGAGCTTACGCAAAAACAACAATTGTTGCATCTGCAAAAAGTGCAGGTGTTTGAATCTACCAGTTATTTAAGGATCGACAACAATTCCAAGCGCAATTTGGAACTGACGGAAACCTTTGTCTCCCGATCGAGCAATAATACCTTGTTTTGGTTGTTGGACAAATGTCAGACTGCTATGGGTTCCAGATTCTTGAAAGCTTCGATTTTAAGACCTTTGATTGACAAAGCCCAAATTCAAAAACGATATGAATTGTTGGAAAGTTTCAACAACAATTTTATCGTTCGCCAGGAATTGGTAGAGAGACTGAAAAAAGTTTATGACTTGGAAAGAATTGCCGGCAGAATCTCTTTTGGCAATGCCAATGCCAAGGACCTGATCAACCTCAAACGTTCCTTGGAAGTTATTCCCGAAGTCAAGAGTTTACTTAACCAATTGAATAATGATTATGCAGACCAGATTGCTTTGGATTTGCCTGACCTGCATTTTTTGGCTCGAGAAATTGATAAGGCGATTATCGATAACCCGCCTCTTTCCGTCAAGGAAGGCGATTTCATCAAGGAAGGTTATTCCAAAGAGCTTGATGAAATGCGCAACATCAAGGCAAATGCCAATGATTGGCTTGAAGAGTTCGTCGAGAAAGAAAAAGAACGAACCAACCTGAAAAAATTAAAGGTGGGCTATAACCGCGTTTTCGGATATTATATCGAAGTTACCAAATCGCAGATGGACTTGGTCAAGGAGGAATTTGGCTACGAACGCAAACAGACCCTTTCCAATTCCGAGCGATTCATCACCAAGGAACTGAAAGAGAAGGAAGCGATAATTCTCGGATCTATCGACCGAATCATGGAACTGGAATATCAGCTTTTTCTTGATTTGAAGGAAAAAGCCAAGAATGAAACCTTCAAATTGCAGCTAACTGCCAAATTGGTTGCAATCATCGACATGATGATTGCCTTGTCCCGGGTTTCGATGGCCAATCGTTATAACAAACCGGTGCTCATCAATGAGAAGAGACTGGAAATCAAGAACGGACGTCATCCGGTAGTAGAAGAATTGCTCGATGAGCAGTTTGTCGAAAACAGTCTTTTTATGGATGAATCAAATACAATTTTGCTGATTACCGGTCCAAATATGAGCGGTAAATCTACCTATATGCGCCAACTGGCAATGATTATCATCATGGCTCAGATTGGTTGTTTCGTTCCGGCTGAATCTGCGATATTGCCGGTATTCGATCAAATATTCACCAGAATTGGTGCTTCTGATGACTTATCGACAGGTAAATCCACTTTCATGGTGGAAATGCTGGAAGTCAATTATGCCTTGCAAAACGCCACCGAGGATTCATTGATATTGTTTGATGAAATCGGCAGGGGTACGGCCACTTATGACGGTATGGCGTTGGCTCAAGCGATAATCGAATATTGTCACCATAAAATCAATTGCAAAATTCTCTTTTCGACTCATTATCATGAACTGACTTATCTGGAAGATAATTTGCCGGCGCTCAAGAATGTTCACGTCAAAGCCAAGGAAGAAAAGGGCAATATTGTTTTCTTGCACCAGGTAGTCGAAGGACCGACAGACAAGAGTTATGGTATCCATGTCGCCAAGTTAGCAAAATTACCGAAGCATATTCTCACAAGGTCTAATGAAATCTTGACAGAGCTCGAAAAAAATCACGGTAAAAACATCATCAAACCGCAAACCGTCGATTTATTCAATTATTTGGATTCGCTAGCTGTCGAAGATAAGATTGAAGATAATTATCAAAATATCATCGAGCAAATCAAAGAAATTAAAGTCGATGAGTTATCGCCTTTAAGCGCTTTGAACGTTCTTAATGACATCGTGGAAGAGATCAAAAAGCTCGACAGAAATAAGGGATAGAAAATGGGTTTCATCAAACGTTTGGATCAAAACATTGCCAATAAGATTGCGGCAGGAGAGGTTATTGAAAAGTTAGCGAACGTCGTCAAGGAATTGGTGGAAAACTCGCTTGACGCTGAAGCTGACAGAATCGATATCGATCTGGTCGAATCAGGAATGACGTCTATCAAAGTGACTGACAACGGCTCAGGCATGGATGAAGAAGACGCTCTTTTGGCGTTTGAAAGACATGCCACCTCAAAAATTGCAACGGTCAACGATTTATTCCGGATTCAATCACTGGGTTTTAGGGGTGAAGCGCTGCCTTCAATCGCTGCCATCGCTAGAGTCGAATTAAGTACCTCAATCGGTAAGGAAGGAATTTCATTAACGATTCAAGACGGAAAACTGATTGAAAAATCAAGCACTAGTCTAAACAAGGGTACCCAGGTTGAAGTTACCAGGCTTTTTTATTCGACGCCTGCTCGCTTCAAATACCTCAAATCACCGCAGTATGAACTCGCCAACATCGTTTCCTTGGTCAATGGCTTTGCCCTGGCAAACCCTCATGTTTCCTTTAGGCTGACAAATGAACGGAAAGTTATTTTCGTCTCCAATAAAAACGATTCCGTAACCAATACTTTAGCTCAGATTTATGGACTTGAAGTCGCTAAGTCATTGATATATTTCGAAGCCAAAAATCGCGATTACCAAATCAGCGGTTACACTACCAATCCTATCATCAATCGCTCCAATCGCAACTATATCAACGTTGTTTGCAACAATAGAATCATCAATGACAAAGACATCGTCAATGCTTTTGTCGAGAGTTATGATCAATTGATTCCCAAGAACCGTTATCCGGTTGCTATCATTTATATCGAAGTCGACCCAATCTTGATCGATGTCAACATCCATCCGCGCAAACAGGAAATCAAATTTTCCGAGAAGGAGCGATTGCTTTCTCTAATCAAGAAATCCTTGAAGGAAAAACTGGAAATAACGAATATCTATCAAAAACCGAGTGAACATACGCAAACAAAAATATCATTCTATTCTGAAGAACCTAGTGAACAAGTTGAACTCAAAATTCAAGAAAGTTTTGCCGATCAACTTGAAGATAAGCATGAAGAAAGAAAAATCATTCCCGATATGGATTATATCGGTCAGTATGCCGGAACTTATCTGTTGTTTCAAAATGAAGATGGCTTGTTTTTGATTGATCAGCATGCAGCGGCGGAAAGAATCAGATACGAAAGATACTTGGCCAAATGGAGCGTTTCCCATCAAGAATCCAAGGATTTGTTAGTACCGTTGAAAGTCTTCTTCAGCAATGAAATCCTGATTAAATTACCGTTGTATCAAAATGATATCAGGGAATTGGGAGTTGAGATGGACTTAGGGGATAACCATGTCATTGTTCATAAAATTCCTAACTGGTTTCCTAATGATTATGAGGAAATCTATCTTGAGGCGATGATTGAAAGCCTGATAGGCGAAGATTTGATCAATCAAAAAACAATGATCGACGAATTGGCCAAACTCTTGGCTTGCAAACACTCACTGAAAGCCAACCATTACATCAACGCTTTAGAAGCGGAACAATTGTTAAATGACTTAAGGAAATGCGAAAGACCATATACCTGTCCTCATGGCCGACCGATTATCGTCGATTTCAAACATCGGACCATTGAGTATTGGTTTAACCGGGTGTTATGATGTTTGACTTGATCATGATCGTCGGACCTACAGCCGTAGGAAAGACAAAACTAAGCATTGAACTGGCCAAAGCTTTTTCCGGTGAAATCATCAATGGCGACGCGATGCAATTCTATCGGGGATTAGATATTGGCACCGCTAAAATCAAGGAAGAAGAAAAACAAGGAATAAAGCATCATCTGCTGGATTTTCTTGATCCTCACCAAGAGACGAGCGTTGTCGATTATCAAGCAAAAGTCAGGGATAAAATTGAAGAGATAAAGAAAAAAAATAAACTGCCGGTAATCGTAGGCGGCAGCGGTTTATATCTTTCTTCGGTTCTGTTCGATTACAAATTCCCCGGCCCTGCAAGAAATGACGAATTGACGAAGAAATATGAAGAATATTCTACTGATGAATTAGTGGAAATATTAAAAAATACGAAACCGGAACTGGCGAATAATACTGATTTGGCAAACAAAAGAAGAGTTTTGCGAGCTCTGGAAAAGGATAA
>JAQVFZ010000056.1 GCA_028697025.1 Candidatus Izemoplasmatales bacterium
TGACTTTTAAGTTTGGTTTGGCTTGACCGGTAGCAATCAGTACGGTTTTCCCCTGGTATTCGTTTTTTGTAGTTTTAACTAGATAGTTTTCAAAATTCTCAATTCCGATTACTTCTTCTTCCAAAACGTCTACGCCTAGTCTTTTGGCTTGAGCTACACCCTGTTCCACAAGGTGCTTTCCGGAAACGGTGTTTTCAAAAGCCCAATAATTATCGATGTGATCAGTTTTACCCAAGGTACCCAGATCCTTCATCAACATCAAGACTTTCAGGCGAAATCTTTGTAAATAAATAGCGGCGGACGCACCTGCCGGTCCTCCGCCTATCACTATTACGTCGTACATTGTTTTATTTCAAACCAAGTCTCTTTAATAAATCGTCTTTTCTCATTAACCCGACGACTTGATTTTTCACTTGACCATTTTCAAATAAATAGACAGTTGGAATACTTGAAACTCGGAATTGATTTGCGAGATAACCTTCTTCATCAACGTTAACTTTAGCAACTTTTACCTTGCCTTCCAAATCTTTGGCAATTTCATCCAAAACTGGAGCCAACATTAAACATGGACGGCACCATTGAGCCCAAAAATCAACGATAACTGGAATGTTTGAATCTAATACTTCACTTTTAAAAGTCTCGGTAGTAACTTTAACTGGCATAATTTTTAAATCCTCCATAATTATAATTTACTCTAATATTTTAACAAAGTAATTTACTTATTCAAAACGATTTGCTTAAGTTAAATAAAATCTTTTTCATCAATTCGAAATATCGTCCACTCGTCCATTGGTCTGGCTTTTTTGCTCAGATAAAAGTCAATGGCAGGCTGGTTCCAGTTCAGGCATACCCATTCCATTCTGCCGCAATTGTTTTGTCGTGCTTCTTTTAACAAATATTCGAACAAAGCTTTGCCAATTCCCAGTTTGCGATATTGCTCATATACAAACAAATCTTCCAGATATAATCCTTTTCTGCCTTTGAAAGTGGAAAAATTAAAAAAATAGAGGGCAAAGCCTACAGGAGTGCCATCAAGGAAGGCAATGATTACTTTAGCGCTTTTTTCCACAAAAATGCTATTGTAAATATCGTTCTCTGTGGCAATTACTTGATTGCTCAATTTCTCATATTTGGCAATGCCTTTGATGAAGTCAAGAATAACTCCGCTCTCCGAATCTAAAGCATGTCTAATTTCTAAATTCATCATTGTCTCTCCTATGTTTTAAATATTCAATAATATTATATCTCAATTAAAAGTTAATTCAATGTACATCAAAAAAAAATAAGGCTTTTTAAGCCTTATTATTGCGTGACTTTGATTGATTTTATGATAAATTCCCGTGGAAATATGTTCGGATCGGGTGTCTTACCCAAGTTACCGCCAATCGCCAAATTCATGATGAAATAGAACGGATGATCGAAAGGCCAACCTGCAGGCGTTTTATCCAGCCCTTTTTGACCTTTTTCATATCTGGTCACCTCTTCATCATCCAAAAGGTAAATCAGTTTGTCTTCTTCCCATATCAACGAGTATTTATGAAAACCATCGATGATTTTTGGAATTGTCAGATTGGTATAATATTGTTCGTCATAGTTGCGATGGTTGTATTTTTCCGTATGCAGACACATCAATAATTTATCAGGATCTCTGCCGACGTGTTCCATGATGTCGATTTCACCGCTTCTTGGCCAAAAACCATAACGGTTGTCATCGCTCAACATCCATAGCGCCGGCCAGGTTCCCTGACCTAGAGGCAGTTTGGCGACAAAGTCGATTCTGCCGTATAGAAAAGTGAATTTGCCTTTGGTATTGATGCGTGCACTTTCATAAATTCCATTTTTATAGGTTGCACGAATTATCAAACCTTCATCGGAAAAATCGATATGTTCTTCATCATCGACATAATGTTGCAGCTCGCTATTAGCCCATTTATCGCCAACTTGAACGTTGAATATGTCTCTTGGTAAAGTTTTTATTTTCGTAAAATCCAAATTCAGCAGTACTTTCATTATTTGTCTCCTATGTTTCTTACAGTATCCCCTTCAATTAAAAAGCCGCTTACAACCGCTCTTTTACCGAGTATAGGTCTTTTGTTTTTACTGATCATTTTCAAGATTTCGGTCGCGGCAATTTTTCCCATTGTTTCCGTATCTTGTTTAATGGTTGTAAGTCTTGGGGTGATGATTTGTCCCGCTTCCACACCATCAAAACCGATGATGGAATAATCTTTCGGCACTTTTTTCCCCGCGGCTTCAATCGCTTGGATTGCGCCGACTGCCATCATGTCGGAAGCACAGAATATGGCCGTTGGTTGTTCTTTGAGCTTCAAGATTTTTTCCATGGCTTTATAACCGTCATCTTTGGAAAAATCTACACCTTCAACTTGAAATTCTGGATCAAGGTCGATGCCAAGTATTTCTATGCTATCTTCGAAAGCTTTTTTTCTCGTTCCACCGATAAAAGTGTTGATACCTCCATGAATGTTCGCAATTTTTCGGTGTCCATGGTCATAGAGATATCTAACGGCTATGTCAACTGCTTCTTCGTTATCGCTCGTAACATAGGGAATTCTATCCTGTTCAAAATCGATCATGATAATCGGCAATTCCGAGTGGTAGAGTTCAAACAATTCTTCGCTATAGAAATCGGCACAGAGAACAAATATTCCCTCTACTTGTTTGCGGATGGAATGTTGAAGATATGAACCCATTTGTCCGCCGGTCTTGTGAGCCAGGAACAAGATATCATAGCCAGCTTTTTCTACTTCAGTCTTGAAACTTTCCAAAATCTTGGAAAAAAGCGGATGTTGTAAGCCAATACCGCTATTTTCATGAAATATTATACCGATGGTATATGATTTTTGGGTTACCAAACTCCTGGCTTGTGAGTTGGGAATATAATTCATTTCATTAGCCAAATCAAGGATTAATTTCTTGGTTTTTGGAGAAATATCGGAATAATCATTCAAGGCTTTGGAAACAGTGGTGACGCTAAAGCCCGATTTTTTCGATATATCTTTTATCGTTACCATCAATTCACCTTCTCAAAGGAAAAATAATTAAGATTGAACCCGCCGCTTACTGCTCTTACGGTAAAAGTGTAAACTCCCGGTTGAAGGTTGAACTCTTGACTGGTAACATCGGTCCAGACCTGCCAGCCACCGGTTGCAGGTATCAAGGTGTTGCCAAGATTGACAAAGGCGTAGCTAAGTCTTATTTCACCGCCACCTGATTCAGAAGCCACCCTATAGGTAATGGTATAAGTACCAGCTTCTTCCACGCGCAATAAGTACGTCATATAATCATTGTTATCGATCCAACCAACATTTTTTCCACCACCGACATCAGTCGTATCCTCTAATCGCACTCCCGACATGTCGGTGTAAAATTCAGCCTGAATTACACTTAGAACACTAGGCACAGGTAAAGTGGTTACGGATAATGACACGTTTTCACTTCGATTATTGGCGAAATCGACCGTTATCACATCGATATTGTAATTAGTGTCAGGATTTAATCCGGTAACCAATAACCCATTGACAGTAGTTGTAGCCTTCAAAATGCAATTGAAGAATACATCGTATTGTTTGACAGCTACATCGTCTGTAGCGTGATTCCATTTGATTTGAATTGAAGAATTGGTAGTTTTTTGCACGGTCAATCCACTTATCGAACTAGGGTTTTCTTGATCCATGCCTTCATAATCCTTTTGATAGACTCTCACATAATCGACTACCATCGATTGCGGGAATATCGTATCGTCAACGCCTTGAGATCCGCCCCAAGTACCGCCAACGGCGATATTCATGATCAGATGGAATCTCTGATCGAAAGGCCAAGCGTCAGAGTTGGCAATATCAATATTGCTATTAGGATTGTATCCGAAATAAGCAAATTTGAAGCCATCAATATATAAATCGATTTTTCCCGGTTCCCATATCATTTCATAGAGATGAAACTCGGTTTCAGCGCCAGTAATTACTTTGTTAAAACCGATTTGGGTGCCGAGGCTGTGATTGTAAGCTCCAGTATGAATGGTACCGAAAATTCGGTCGTCATCATAACCGACATATTCCATTATGTCAATTTCACCGCTATCCGGCCAACCGCCGTAACGCCAATCGGTCGGCAGCATCCAAAGTGCTGTCCACAACCCTCTGCCAGATGGCATTTTCGCTCTGATCTGGATTCTGCCATACTGCCAGTCGCCTCGGTATTTCGAGACCAATCGCGCCGATGTATAGGAATTTGATCCAACTGTTTCTTTTAAAGCAGTAATGTACAAGTTGCCATCGGAAACCCTCGCATTATCTAAATCAGCCTCGGTGTAATATTGCAACTCTTGGTTGCCCCAACCGCCGCCACCGACATCATACGTCCATTTTGTTGAATCTACTAGACCGTCAACGTCAAATTCATCACACCATACCGGTTGCCAATCGTCGATGTTATCAAGAAATTGGCATGATTCCGGCACCAAAGAACGGTCGTCGTAAACGGCGGTCGTTGTTGTTGGATCTGTAGTTGGAGCCACAGTGGTCGGAACAACTGTTGTAGGCACCAAAGTTGTTGGTTCCAAGGTCGTCGGACCCATAGTCGTTGGCGTTTCTGTTGTCGCTTGAGCCGTAGTTGTGAGGGTTTGACATCCGACAAGAAAGACTGTGATAGCAATCATCATGATAGCAAGTAATTTTTTCATTTTTTATTCTCCTGTGATTCCGGTACGGTCGATACTTTCCACGAAACGTTTTTGCGTGAAGAAGTAAAGTATCAATAGCGGTAGTAACGTCAAGACGTTACCAGCCAATTTTACAGCCTGCATTAATTCTCTAGCCTGTGAACCTTCCGGATAGATTGATGTATAGTTGTTGATATATTGTTCCAATTTCAGCGGTAATGACAATAATGTGCTTCCCCTCAGGTATAAACCTGAAAGGTATGTTTCATTATAATACCACACAAAACTGAATAAGAAAACGATAATTATTGAAGGAATTGCCAAAGGTATATAAATTCTTGTGAAGACCTTAAAAGGCGTAGCGCCGTCAAGTTGTGCTGATTCATCAAGTGATTTTGGTATCATTCTGAAGAATTGATAGAAAATCAAGATGAATAAAGCGCCATTTAGTCCTTGTCCCAAGATTGCCGGATAAACGAAAGCTTTGATTGAACCCAAAAGTTTGTATTGGGAAAACATCCTGAACATCGGCAACATGGTAATTTGTGGCGGAACTATGAATGTCATCAGCATTAAGACGAACAATAATTTTTTTAGCGGGAAATTGAATCTGGCAAAACCATAACCGATGATAGCACTCGAAACCGTTGCGCTTATGGCCGGTGAAGCCGCCAAATAAATCGCATCCAATAAAGATTTGAAATAATTAAGTTCAACCAGTACCAAACGATAGTTTTCAAAATTAAGTTTGGTAGGTATCCATCTCACTCCGGCATCGATGATGTCTTCCATGGTCATGAAACTGTTGGTAAGCATGTAAAGAACCGGATAAAGATAAACATAACCGAACGATAACAACAAGGCGTAAATCAAGAATTTGTAAATCAAGCCGTCAGTGAACCTGACGCCCATGAACAATCTCTTGACCTTTATTCCTGCATGGGTAAAGTCTTTCTTGAAGGTCAATTGGATTATTTCTTTAATGGTTCTAAAGAATTTTTTCATGATCTTGACCTCCTTCTGACATTGAGCAGTCCGACGAAAATCAAGATTATCAGGACCATGACAATGAAGTATAGCCAAGAAAGCGCTGCGGAATAGCCGTAGCCATTGATTAAGGCATCAGTCGATTCGCCCAACATGACGTTTCTGATGTAAATTATCACTTCATTCAAACTGAAAACCGACATGGAAACTACAGTGTAGATGATTGAGACGGAAATCAGCGGTTTGATCGATGGTAAGGTGATTTTCCAGAAAGATGCCCAAGGCCCAGCGCCGTCAACCATTGAAGCTTCATAGATTTCTCGGTCAATCTTTTGTAAACCGGCCAAGAAAATCAAGATTTGAATGCCCGCAAACCACAGAACCAATAAGATACGGTCGAACAATTCCTGGATTGGCGTTCCGACCGAAGGATTGACATTGTTCAAAATCAATCTGATGATGTCATATTCCCTGATTGACGGTAAAGTGGTTGCTCCTTGACGCATCAATTCGGCGATAACCGGGCCGGAAATGATAATAACCGGCAAGAAGAAAATCGTACGCCAAATGCCTTTGCCCTTGATTGGTTGATTTATCAATAAGGCAATTATCAGGGCAAAAACGATGGTTATCGGTACGTTCATGACAATTTCCAAAATATAACCGACAAGTATTTCCACGAAATATGGATCGTATAAAAAGGCTGCTTTAAAATTGTTGATACCCTGGAAGGTCATTTGCAAAGCCGCACCGTCAAGTTTGACTTTAAAGAAACTCAAATAAAGACTATTGAAAATCGGATAAAGCGCAAAAATCAAATACCCGACTATCCAAATGAAAATAAACGACAGCCCGATTAAGCTTTGGCGTTTCTTGTTGGTAGCTTTAATCTTGATTACCGAGAAAAATACCCATTTATTATCAGCAATGTTGAAAATGAAATTATGGGTTAATACATGTTTGATTCTACTCCATAAAGCACTGAGTTTGCTGAAGAAGGTCTTAATCATTGTACCGTACCTCCTAAAGCGTAAGCTTGAGAGCTTACGGTTATGCCATCGACAATTTTATCGTTTGAGGTATAGTTTATGTAGATGATTACGCCGTTGGTGTATGTGTTTTTGATAACACCTTGTTCCAACACCACTCTTGAGGTCAATTGCTCGCCAATCACATGTTTAAGGGCGTTATTGATGAAATCGTACTCTTCGACGACTGTATCTTTCCACAAATCGAATTGTGATGTATAGATATATTCTATGTCTGTGTCTTTCAACTTGGATGATTCGTTCATGGTCAGAACATAAGACGGATAAACGTTGAAGTCAACCAGTTGCAACAAGAATATTTGCCCATAAGAGTTGAAATTCAGATAGTTGGAAAACATCGGCATTTTTCCCATCATCACAATTTCCAATACGGGTACCAAATCATCAAAATACTTCAATTGGGAATTGTACATTGGCATGCCCATATAAGCTGAAGCAAATTGCAAGGCATATGCATTAGGTGAAACATAGTTTGATCGACCATTATACAAAGTCATGATCTGTTGATAAATTTCGAAAGCTTCTTGACGAGAATAATATCCCGATTCATAGTAACTGAATACTGTATTGCCGAGCATTTCAAATAGGATATCGACGTTTAAATCTTCATAATCTCGGAAATGGTCTTCTGCTAAACGTAAGCTGGCGGAAGGATAAAGCAAAGACGCTGAGTCATAGACGCTGTCACGGAATTCCAAGGTGAGACGGAAACGATTTACGCCCTTGGCGATATCTCTTCTGTCAAGGATGTTATCTGCCGCTTTTCCCGCAAATACATAATTGTTGGTTAAAGATACTTCAGAGGTTTCTTGCAAATAGGAAATCAAATCTCTGAAATCACCTTTAGAACCCAAAGAATTGTCAAAATCGACTTTGCTTGGAAGATTGCCGCTATAACCGCCATCATTCCAACCCATAAGCGTGGTGTTGAATGTCTTTAAACCTTGCTCCAAGAAATAATCATGCATGGTATAGATATCATTCACGCTTGACATCTCAACAGTCTTTGTGCCGAATAAAGCATTTTTCGAATCAGCCATCAAATAATTTAGATTGATTGGAATGTTATCTCCTTCGACGGAATTGGCAAATGTGGCGAAACCATCAAGATAATCACTATATTTATTGGCTAAACCGACATAATTGGCTTCACTACCTTCCAACACTTTGTATAAAACGGTAAAATCAGCTGTCGAAGAATCGACATATCTTACAGTTCCGCC
>JAQVFZ010000004.1 GCA_028697025.1 Candidatus Izemoplasmatales bacterium
GGACAAAAGCTATGGCGTCGACTATGGTTGATTTGCCAGTTGCATTTTGACCGGTGATAAGTGTGTGGTTTTTGACATGCAAGGTTTCATTGGCAAAATAATGCCAATTAATCAATCTAACTTTAGTTAGTTTCTTCATTTTCTTCACCTTCAGACTTGTCTTCGATATTGGCAATCAAATTATACACATCATTGATAGCTTGCGTGTTGATTGCCAAGAGAATTGTTGGATAAATAATAATATTGGTGTTGGCTTTGGTAATGTCACCCAATGGTTCAATCAGATTCAAGCGACGATAAGTCCTCAATATTTTCACCAAGTCGGTTTTATTGATTTTTTTCTTTAGTTCCAAAGAGTCATAATATTGATGAATTTCATCGACTCTGATTACGATATTGTCATTGATTGAGGTCTTGACTAAATGTTGATGATAAAGAATTCTTAGAATTAGGAGCACTAAGGTTTCATCTTTCTTTAGTTTCAAAAGATTGTTGCCTTCGCGATGAACTAGTTGTATGGCCCCGAGTTCACGATCAAGAACTATTTCAAAGTCCATAATGCCAAAATATTCATCAAAATAATTTTTGAAGCTCAAGAGGAAATAATACATCTCCTTATTGTCTTCTTTGTCTCTGGATAAGAAACTGTTTTGCAGCAATTTCAAACACGTCTTGGAAAAAAGTTCCTTTTGCGTCATGTTAAGTTCTGCATATTTTTCTAGAATCATCTTTAATACCCCCTTATTATTTCAAAATCATCAAGATCGAAGCGTTTGTTATTAATTTTTTCATAGAGTGGATTAACCGTATAATCCAATTCTTCTCCGGCATATACTAGGATGTAAAGCAATCTGATAATTGCTTCATCGCTCATGTCGTCTCGAAGAATCTGTGATGCCTTGATTAAACGATTGTTACGGAAATAAGCTTTTAAGTATTTGGCAATTACGTCTTCTGAGTAGGTGGTTTCGAATTCATTGTAAAATTCTTCTTGCAATCTCCTGTCCGGCTCACCGTTGTTTTCCATCAGGTACTGCGCTTCCGCATGGCGGTAGATTCCTCTTGGCGTATATACTGACCTGTTGGACAGTTGCTGATATGAATTGATGTTAAATAATGGCGAAATGTCGTTAAGAGCTTTAATTGTCTGATTTTTGCGAATCTTATTGCCGGTATATTTTAGAATTCTACTTAATTTTGTTATGACGTTTTCATCGTCTGATAGAAGAAATTTGATTTTGGCAATTGTGGTATTGACATAAACCTTGTTTTTATTGTCGATTTCATCAATAATATAGGAAATCGAGTTATAAATATCGATGATATCGTCAATCTTTTTATTGGCTTTCATCATCGCAATATCAGCGTCATTATGATTCTTTATCAGGTATTCTTTGGAAATCATTTCCATGATTAGGGGATTTTGTTGATACTCCTCCAACTTTTTGACAATGTCCACTCGATACTTATTGATATTATCTGATGTTTTTAGTCTACGGTAGGCATGATCGACCAATTCGACCTTATAGTTTACTAGAAGATTAATCAAGTCCCTTATTTCCGAGTTGTCGACGATAGTTCTTATATAATATTTCAATCGCGAATCAAGTTTTCTGATTTCACGAACAAAGGCAATCGTGTTTTTATAGACTTGATCCAATGTTAGTGCGTACTCGCCGTGGTCATTTGTTAAAAGGGAATATACTGTAAAAATATACCCTCTAAACTCATGGGTTTCAGTTTCTTCACCATAATAGCTGTCAGTATTGATTTCCTTGAGCGCATCAATGATGGTAATGGCATAATCGCGGAAATTCAAGACTTCTTCATAATCGTTGTTAACATCTATATCAATCCATTCGCATTCTTCGAGCCTTCGTAAAACCTGATTGGCGCGATCGCGGTTTGTTATTTCGACGCCATCTTCTTCATCTTCTATTTCCAGTTCTTCATCAAGCGGATTGGCGTCGAAATAATCGACAATAGCCTGTCTGGCAATATTCTTATCAATTCCTAAAATCGAACCTTGTTCATAAACCTTGAAAAGTTCAAGAATTGAACTAACGTAAATTCTTTGATTTTTACTGGATAATACATTAAAAAACTGTTTTGGTACAATATCAAAAACATTCATAATTTCAATCCTCAACTTTCACGATAATATTCAAAATCGCCATCGACCAATGATGAAATGGTATTTTCAATCATTACCCATTCTTTTCTAAAATTCTTGATAGCTTTTTTACCTTTAGGAGTAATTTGATAATAACGTCTACTCATGCCTTTTTTATTTTTACCTGAATATGAAGTAATCATTTCTTCATTTAACAATCTTTTCAAAGCTATATAAAGAGTAGCTTCCGTCAACTGAATGTTATTTTCGCTGACAAACTCAATAATTCTGGTCATTTCGTAACCATAACTATCAAATTTAGATAGAATCGAAAGAACAATATAATCGGTAAACCCTCTTATGTATTCGCCAGAGTTAGTCATTATCTCACCCCCTTTATATAATGTGTTTTTATATTATCATCTTATATATATTCTTTTTATACTTTGTCTTTTTATACATAATATGATTATATTATATCGCTTTACATATTCCTTGTAAATAGAAAACATAAAAAAAAATAAATTCTTGTTATTATAAAAAAAAGGCAGTCGGATGACTGCCTAAATCTTTTATCTATGAACGGTTAAAATTTGATTTGAAACGATCCCACCAATTTTTTTGAGGAGAAGCTTCATCTTCGACCCGCAACAGTTCTTCAAAAGCTCTTTTTTGTTGCGGATTTAGTTTTTGCGGAGTAACGACAGTGACAATCACGTGTTGATCACCGAGCTGTTTAGTCCTGATATTCGGTGCGCCTTTTCCCTTTATTCTGAATTTTGATTCTGACTGAGTTCCTGCCGGAATCTTAAGGAGCACAGGTCCATAGACCGTATCAACTTTAATTTCCGTTCCCAAAGCTGCTTGAGCAAATGTAATTGGGACATTAACGATGATATCATCGCCTTCGCGAATGTATTTATCTGACGGTTTGACCTCAAAAACAATGTATAAATCGCCGTTAGGACCTCCGTTTGCACCTTTATTGCCGAAACCTTCCAGGCGAATTTGTTGCCCGGTTTCAATGCCTTTAGGGACTCTGATTTCAACTTCCTTATTGATTTTTTCTACGCCTTCGCCATTACAGTTGCTGCAGCGATTAATAAACTCTTTTCCACTGCCATTACAGCTTGGACAAGTCGTTCTGGCTTGGGTCCGGCCAAAGAGGGTTTGTTGTTCCATGATGACTGTTCCGGAACCACCACATTGAGAACATACCTTTATATCCTTCTTGCTTTCAGCACCTAGACCGTGGCAGACATGACATTCATCATAGACAGGAACCTTAATCTTCTCAGCTTTGCCAAAGATTGATTCTTCAAAAGTAATGGTCATGCGTTTTTGAATATCCGAGCCTTTGCGAGGGCGATTGGTTGCTCGTGTGGTTCTTTGACCGCCGCCAAAGAAGGCGGAAAAGATATCGCCAAAGTCAAAACCTTCAAAACCGGCACCACCAAAACCACCTTGCCCAAAACCTGCATTTGCTGCTTGATGACCGAACTGGTCGTATTGACTTCTCTTTGTCTGATCGGACAAAACTTCATAGGCTTCTTGAACTTCCTTGAATTTTGCTTCAGCATTGGCTTCTGTAGAAACATCCGGATGATATTTCTTCGCCAATTGGCGATATGCTTTTTTTATCTCGTCATCTGAGGCATTCTTGGCTACGCCAAGCACCTCATAGTAATCTCTTTTTTCCATTAAACCACCTCGAGCTTATGGCATGGTTGCCTAGGGTATTATACTTCCTTATAATCTGCGTCAAATACATCATCGTCTTTTTCTTGATTGTCATCGCTTTGGGAGTCAGTTTGAGATTGTTGATTTTGCGCAGCTTGTTGTTCTTTATATACTCTTTCAGATAAAGCTTGAGCTGATTTTTCCAATGCTTCTTTTGCTCTTCTGATTCTTTCTAAATCATCGCCTTTTAGAGCTTCTTCAACGTCTTTAATCTTGCTTTCAGCATCTTTCTTTTCTTTATCAGTGACTTTATCGCCCAAATCAGTTATAGCTTTCTTGGTCATGAAAATCATCTGGTCGGCTTCATTTCTAAGGTCGGCTTCTTCACGTTTTTGTTTATCGGCTTCAGCGTTTTCTTCTGCTTCTTTGACCAAACGATCAATTTCAGCTTCTGATAGAGAAGAACTTGATTGAATAGTGATTGAATTTGCTTTTCCAGTAGCTACGTTCTTAGCACTGACATTAACGATACCATTTGCGTCAATATCAAACTTAACTTCAATTTGTGGTACGCCTCTTGGTGCCGGTGGAATATCGTTTAATTGGAAGTGGCCTAAAGTCTTGTTGTCTTTAGCCATTGATCTTTCGCCTTGCAAAACATGGATGTCAACAGCTGGTTGATTGTCAGCCGCAGTGGAGAAGACTTGTGATTTGGATGTAGGGATTGTCGTATTTCTTTCAATCAGTTTTGTGAATACGCCACCCAAAGTTTCAATTCCCAATGAAAGCGGCGTAACGTCCAACAATAATACGTCCTTGACATCGCCTTGTAAAACACCACCCTGAATAGCTGCGCCCATTGCGACAACTTCGTCAGGATTAATCGAACGGTTAGGTTCTTTACCCAAGATTTTTTTAACTGCTTCTTGGACTGCAGGAGTTCTAGTTGAACCTCCTACCAACAAGACTTCATCGATATCTTTAGCTGTCATTTTTGCGTCTCTTAAAGCTCTTCTAACCGGTTCTACCGTTCTTTCCACCAAGTCTGCAGTCAATTCATTGAATTTTGCTCTAGTCAGAGTTTTTTCCAAATGTAATGGTCCGCTGGCATTCATGGAGATGAATGGCAAGGAAATAGTCGTTTGGGTAATACTTGATAATTCTTTTTTGGCTTTTTCAGCTGCGTCTCGCAGTCTTTGGTAAGCCATTTTGTCCTTAGTCAAATCGACGCCTTGTTCTTTTTTGAACTCATCCGCTAACCATTCCACGACTCTTTGGTCAAAGTCGTCACCACCTAGGTGATTGTCGCCGCTGGTAGAGATTACTTCAAAAGTGCCGTCGCTGAGTTCAAGGATGGAAACGTCGAAAGTGCCGCCACCCAAGTCATAAACCAGTACGGTTTCTTCTTTGCTTTTCTTATCGATACCATATGCCAAAGCTGCAGCCGTTGGTTCGTTGATAATTCTTTTTACATCCAAGCCAGCGATTTTGCCCGCATCTTTTGTGGCTTGTCTCTGAGCATCATTGAAGTATGCAGGGACCGTAATGACGGCTTCTGTTACTTTACCGCCCAAATATGCTTCAGCTGATTCCTTCAAATTTCTTAGAATCATAGCACTGATTTCTTGTGGCGTGTATGATTTATTGTTGATTTTGATTCTTTCACTTGTACCCATTTTACGTTTAATTGAATAAACAGTATTAGGATTGGTAATTACTTGACGTTTAGCAACTTCTCCAACTTGAATTTCGTCATCTTTAAATGCAACTACTGAAGGAGTAGTTCTATTGCCGTCCAGATTAGTTATAACTTTTGCTTCTGAACCTTCCATTACTGATACACATGAATTTGTTGTACCTAAGTCGATACCTATAATTTTCATTTTTATCTACCTCTCTTATTCCTCATTATTTTCATTATTTTCATTATTTGTTTTTTGCCCAGTAGTTTCTTCCGGTAATATATTGATTATGACCATTGTCGGTCTCAATATTCTATCTTTAAATTTGTAGCCCTTCTTTACGACCTTTAAAATTGCATGTTCCTTAAATTCCGGATCATGTCCTTTATCCATCGCTTCATGAATTAACGGATCAAAATCATCCCCTACTTTTGATTCTATCAACATGATGCCTTCATCCTTAAGTGCTTGAAACATCATTTCTTTTATCATGTTGAAACCATAGAGGAAGTTTTTCAGGTTATTATCATCAGTTTCCATGTTAAGCGCTTGATCAAACACCTCAAAGGAGTCGATAAGTTTGTCAGCCAAGGTCATGCTGGCGTATTTTTTCTCCCTTTTAAAATCTTCGGTCATGCGCTTTTTGTAATTTTCCATTTCCGCCAAAGCGCGGTAATACTTATCTTTGACAGTGTTTAACTCTTCTTCGAGAACTTCCAGTTGTTCTTCAACTTTAATCTTCTTTTTTTTCTTGCTTTTTTCTTCTTTAGTCGCATCTTCTTGGATTTTATTTTCTTCCAATTCTTCTACGACTAGCTCTTTTTCTACTTCACTCATCTTTATTACTCCTCTTCATATAATTTTTGAATATGCTTTGCCAGGTATTTCATCAACGGAATAACTCTTCGGTAATCCATTCTTGTCGGACCAACCAATGATATCGTCCCCTTTTCACCTTCGCCAGTGTCGTAGGTTGACGAAATTACTGTGCAATCCTGCATTGCGGTCACTCGATTTTCAGTACCTATTTTTACCGATATGCCTTCTGCGTCAGTTTCGACGATTTTGAAAATTTCGTTATTTTCAATCGTGGAAATAAATTCGCGCAATTTCTGGATATCATTAAATTCCGGTTGATACAACATGTTTGATTGCCCGGTCAGATAGTACTTGGTTTGGGCAAATTTCGAAAACGCTTCGATAAATGAATCGACAATCGTGTCGCGGTATTTCAACAATTCCTTGATATGGCTATGTTGAATTTCATAATGTAGTTTTTCTGAAACTTTAGATATTGGCGTATCAACTAAAAGTTCATTCAGCAAATCGATGACTTTTATCAATTCCTGGGTGTCGATTTCTTCTTGGATTGTGATTTGCTTCGATTCGACATGTCCAAAATTAGTTATCACCAAAATCAAGGCTTGATGATTCGTGATAGGAACCAACTGGACTTTTTTTACTTTGGAGTGATAAGCGTTTGGACCAAGGGATATAGCGGTACAGTTAGTAGCCTGAGATAAAAGATCAATAGCTTCCTTGATGATTTCGTCTCGTTCACTTTCTTTATTGTGAAACAACTCTTCGAACTCAAAGAAACCATCTGTTTCTTCTTCAAGATTCTTCACAATGGTTTCTATATAATAACGATAACCTTTTTCAGAAGGGACCCTACCCGATGATGTATGGGTTTTTTCAATATAACCCAAATCTTCGAGAACACCCATTTCATTTCTGATTGTCGCTGAAGAAACATCAAGGATTTCCGCCAAAACTTTGGAACCTATCGGTTCCGCGGTTTTCACATATTCATCAACAATCATTTTCAAGATCATTTCTTGTCTTTTTGTCATCCAATCACCCTTTAGCACTCATATCTTTTGAATGCTAATGATATTATACTAAAGCTTTTTAGCAATGTCAAGCGTTGAGTGCTAGATTTTTTGAATATATTTATTACTTAATAAAAAGAAAAAGCCGAAAACTCGGCTTTCGATAACAACTATTTTAAATATGGGTTTAGTAAAATGATTTCGGCTAATTTCCCGCCTTTTCCGTGACCTGGATATACCACGGTGTTTTTTGGCAACACTGACATTATCCGTTTCAATGACGCTTGCATTTTGCCAATATTACCGGTCGGCAGATCGGTTCTGCCAATACCGTCATAAAACAGCGTATCACCACAAAAGAAATGCTGATTATAGACTATTCCCATAGAGCCCTTTGTATGGCCTGGCAAATGGATGAATTTAATTCTTTCATTTAAAAAATCCAAAACTTCTTCGTCATCAACCAACGTGACGGAAACATTCTTGTCGAGAACAAAATCATTACGAAACATCGTTGATAGATTTAGATTGGGATTTTTTAGGAAGTCCACTTCTTCTTTATTAATATAAATTTTGACATCGGTATTTAAAAGCATTTTCAGATCACGAATGTGGTCGATATGTCCATGAGTCAAGATAACACCATCTATTTTCAAGTGATGATTTTCACAATGTTTGATTACTTTTGCACCGCAAAAACCCGGGTCAATAACCAAAACTCGTCCATCTTTTGCCAAAACATAGGTGTTCACATCCATATCTGAAGAAGAATATTTCGTTATGTTTATCATTTTACCAAATAGCACGCTCCATATATTCCAGCATCGTTGCCTAGTGTTGCGATTGCAAAATTCGTCTTCTTTATAAATGGTACGACCAAAGGATAATAGTAATGTTCGATTCTTTCAATGACAAAATCACCTGCATTCGAAATTCCTCCACCGATGATGAAAATGTCAGGATTGATTATATATGTGACTTTGGCAAGAACCCTAGCCAAATATTCCATAGCCTTATCGAATATTTCCATTGCTAGCGGATCCTTATCTTTTGCGTAATCGATGACTTTCTTGGCACTGAAATCCGGATAGCGTCTGAGAGGTGAAGGTAATGGGGAATTTTTAAGATAAATTTTAGCCAATCTAACAATACCAGTGGCTGAAGCTACAGTTTCAAGGCAGCCGGTCTTCCCACAATTACAGTTCAAGCTAAAGATATCATCGATATGTGTATGGCCGATTTCACCGGCGACGCCATTAATCCCGTCGACAACCTTGCCGTCGATGATTACACCACCGCCAATTCCCGTTCCCAAAGTCACCATAAAAGCATTAATATAGCCTTTGGCAACACCTTGATAGATTTCACCAGCAGCTGCGACATTAGCGTCATTGGCAACCTTGATGATAATTTCGCCATCCTCAAGAATCTCTTTTAATTCCCTGGCCACATCCTTCTCGCCCCAACCCAAATTTACGCAACTGAAAACCATATTTTTGGCAACAGGGCCCGGCACACCGATACCTATAGCTCTTATTTCGTTGATGGCGATTTTTGCGACGATGGCTTGCTTGATTTCAACAAGAATTTGATTGCCATAAGAGGTTTTATTTGTGGGAATCTTCCATAAATCCAAGAGAAAATGATCAAGGCTAAATAAGCCGATTTTAATCGACGTACCTCCGATATCAATTCCCAAGTTATACTTTCTCATAGACACCTCTTAAAACAGTTTATAAGATAAAGAAAAAGTATCCGACAGGATACCAAATCAACCGATTATTTTTTCTCTTTGTGTACAGTTTGTTTTTGACACGTTGGACAGTATTTTTTTACTTCCATTTTATCTGGATGTGTCTTTTTGTTTTTAGTCAATTGGTAGTTTTCTGAATTGCATTCAGTACATTTCAAAGTAAATTGAACTCTCATAAATATTCCTCCATTCGATACTATTCTATTCTATAATTTATGCTCTAAAAAATCAAGCATTTTTGACTTGAAATGCGAAGTTTTTGAGTTTTTGGAAAGAAATATAAGTTTTTAAAAAAATAAACGCTGTGCATGAGTTGACAGCGTTTAATATTGTGATTAGATTACCCTGACTTTCGTTACACCAGTCAGAGCATTGAGTTTAGCAATTGTTTCATGATTGATGACTACATCGACATCATAAGCAAAATAACTGTAATCGCCCTTGACTTTGGATACTTTTCCTTTAATGAATTCTTCCAAATCCATCATGACTTTTTCGATTTCACGAGCTAAAGAAGGATCATTTTTTGCCAATATTATCAATCTTGATTTTGTGGTGAAATTATCTAATTTGATATTTGGATAATTGACAGAATTGATGATTTCGCCTTTTTCAACATAAGCCATCAATTGCTTGCAGGCCATAATGGCACAGTTGTCTTCCGACTCTTCGGTTGATGCGCCCAGATGAGGAAAAGCGATGACGTTGTCAAGATTTGCGACAAAGTGATCAGGGAAATCAGTCACGTATTTTCTTACGATTTGTTGATCAAGAGCATCTTTCAAATCTTCGTCCTTTACCAGTAAGTCGCGGCTGAAATTGAGAAGCACGGTGCCCTTTTTCATTTGTAGGAATGCTTGGGCGTTAATCATATGTTTGGTCGAATCAAGCAAAGGCAAGTGCAAGCTGATATAATCAGCAATCGGATATGATTCCAAAAGATTGTTGTTGATTTCTATTCCATTGTTGAGCAGAGACTTAGCTTCTTCACTGATATATGGATCAAAACCAATGACTTTCATCCCTAAGTCGCTGCAAGCGTTGGCGACTTTTCCGCCGATTGCACCAAGACCAACTACCAAGATGGTTTTTCCCATTATTTCCGTTCCGCCAAAAGCGGCTTTAGCTTTTTCGATGGTTTTTAAAATATCTTGATCGTCTTTGTTGTTTCTGACCCAATCAATCCCGCCAATTAAATCGCGAGCAGTCATCAACATGCCGGCGATTACCAATTCTTTTACGCCATTGGCATTAGCTCCAGGCGTATTAAAGACAACGATACCCTTATTCGCCATTTTATCTAGGGGAATATTGTTGACTCCGGCACCGGCTCTCGCTACAGCCAAAAGATTGTCATTAATCGGATATTCATGCATATTGGCGCTTCTAACCAATAATAAATCAGCGTTTGAGAAGTCTTCGGTGACGCTATATTTGTTGGTAAAAAGGTTTAAACCTAGTGGTGAAATCTTATTCAAATATCCGACTTTCATCCAAGAATCTTCCTTTCAAATTCCGTCATAAATTCAACTAAAGCTTTGACACCTTCAATTGGCATTGCATTATAGATTGACGCTCTCATACCGCCAACTGAACGATGGCCTTTTAAGTTGACAAAACCTGCTTCTGTCGCTTCTTTGACGAAACGATTGTTGATATCTTCGCTATCAGTCACAAAAGTCACATTCATTAAAGAACGGTCTTTTTTAACAACTGTTCCCTTGAAAAGTTTGGAACTATCTAGGTAATCATAAAGAATCTTGGCTTTAGCCAGATTTTTCTCATACATCGCTTCAACTCCGCCGTTTTCAAGTAAATGTTTGAAGACCAGTCCGCAGATGTAAATGCCGTAAGTAGGCGGGGTATTGTACATCGATTCTTTGTCGGCATGAATCTTGTATCCTAACATTGTCGGGCAGAATTCAGGAAGATCATCTCTTAACAAATCTTCACGAATGATAACGATAGTTGTGCCCGCTGGTCCGATGTTTTTTTGTGCGCCAGCAAAAATAAGCGCGAATTTGGATACATCAACCGGTTCAGAAAGAATGTTTGAGGACATGTCTGAAACTAAGTCTTTGCCTAATGTATTCGGTAATTCCGTAAATCTTGTACCGTATATCGTATTGTTTTGACAAATATAAACGTAATCTGAATCCGGATCAATCGCAAGATTGTCCAACTTAGGAATATAGGTAAAATTCTTGTCTTCAGAAGAAGCCAATTTATTTGCTTTTAGATATTTTTTCGCTTCTTTGTAAGCCTTAACCGCCCATTCTCCAGTTACAATGTAGTCGGCCACTTTATTTTTCATCAAGTTGATAGGGACCATAGAAAATTGTAAATGCCCTCCGCCTTGTAAAAATAAAACTTTATAGTTTTCCGGGATATTCATTAATTTTCTCAAGTCATTTTCTGCGTCTTTGATAATCTTTTCAAAGACTTTGGAGCGATGAGACATTTCCATGACTGACATGCCGCTATTTTCATAATTAAGCATTTCGTCTGCAGCTTTTTGCAAAACTTCAATTGGTAAAACAGCCGGTCCTGCGGAAAAATTCCATACTCTTTTCATATTTTTCACCTCTAATATAATATTTTTTTACCTTCTAGGTAATAACGTTTTTCTTCTGCTTCGCCCAAAGAGAAAGATTTTCGCGGCAGAACTCCGTTTTCTCTGATATAAGGCAAGAGTTTTTCTCTATCCAAGGCTGGCATGGTTATGCCGATAGCATCATGATTGGCCTTGACTATCTTCTTCAGGGAATCGATGCCGTGGACAAAATCAATTTCTGCGAATTTATTTTTTTCCAGATATTCGTCGAGTATTCCTTGTATTTGCTTGATGGCAAGGAATGGATTAGCCGGAACATTCAACTTCAAGACTTCGCCGTCAAAGTAAACTTCCAGTTCACCTTCTCCAGAAAGTCGATTCTCTAAAGTTCTGATCAAACTCAAGTCAGTGTTGAACAAAACGCGGTGGATAGGCTCAAACGTCAATCCTTCGTCGTACAAACTGATTAATTCAACCAAAGCGTATCTTGCCGGATGGTTAACTCTTTCTTCCGGATTCAAATTTTTCTTGATGTTTTCCCAACAAACCTTGGCAGATGCCAAGGAATGGTTGCCGTCACCGACAATGAGATTCAAATCGTTTGGCAAATCATCAATTTGATCGATAATCGATTGAGTGTTCTTGATTTCATAACCCTTGATATATCCGCCATTCATATTGAGTTTAAAATCATATAATTTCTTGTATTTTTTTCTGTTTTTATAAAGGTTTCCAATAATATCCTGCCCTTGATCATCCAATAATACCAAAACGTGCGGTAATTCAATCGGGGCTTTTTCTCGGATTTGAACACGAGGAGGAATCCGTTCGGGAACTGTTTTTTCTGTAGCCGCTATTTTCCCTTTTTTCCCAGGCTCATATTCGTACATGTCCAAATCGATGGCAATTACCAATCCTAATCTTCTTTCGACATACGGAGTTTGGCGTTCAACCAAAACAAAACCCTCGTGCTCTTCAAACATGTTATTTTTTAGGTATAGGTCCATATTATAGTTTATTTTGGCAATTTTATGTTTAATTTCTCCATCAAGATAGGCTTCGGGTAAAATCAAATGGTATGTTGACGGTACATTGTCAACATACATTTTGAGTTTATCCCAGTATTCTGGTTCAGAAGTGAATTGATCACAGGCAATAACCGCCCATTTTTCTTTATTGATGGAGTCAATAGGCAGTAATATTTTCGGTGTAACAACCGCACTCATTAAACGATACCTTGTTCTACCATTGCATGATAGACTCTTAAAAATCCTGCAATGTTTGCCCCAACTACCAAATTGCGGTGATCAGTATATTTCCTTGCTTCAGAATATGATTTTTTAAAAATTTCTCGCATGATTTCTTGAAGTTTTTCATCTACTTCTTCATAGGTCCATGGATAGTGCATAGCATTTTGGGTCATTTCCAAACCACTTACCGCCACACCACCGGCATTAGCTGCTTTTCCAGGAGCGAAAAGAATATCCGCGTGTTGCAAATATTTGGTCGCTTCAATTGTGGTTGGCATATTTGCTCCTTCGCAAACTAAGTAACAACCGTTTTCAACTAGAGCTTGAGCTCCTTCAAGCGGCAGTTCATTTTGAGTTGCACATGGCAATGCGATATCGCAAGGTATGTTCCAAATATTGGTTGGATTGGAGTCGTATGTTGCTGATGGACGATATTGTAGATACTCAGTAGAGAATTCCGGATTCTTTTCAGTCAACATTTTTATGATATCCAAATCAAGACCGGTTTTATCGTAAACAACGCCGTTGATGTCTGATAGAGCGATGACTTTGGCACCCATTTCTCTAGCTTTTAATGCCGCATGCATACCGACTTTTCCGGACCCGGAGATGATTACTCTTTTGCCTTCAATCGTTTCGTTGCGATAGACGCTTAACATTTCTCTGACAAAGTATAGCACGCCGTGGCCAGTTGCTTCGGCACGGCCTAAAGAACCACCGTAGGAAATGCCTTTACCAGTCAAAACGCCTGTGTTTTCATTTCTAATCTTTCTATACATTCCATACATATAACCGATTTCACGGTATCCTACGCCGATATCTCCGGCCGGAACGTCAGTATCTGCTCCGATATGACGATACATTTCCAACATGAAATTTTGGCAGAAACGCATGATTTCTCCGTCAGAACGTCCACGAGGGTTAAAATCGGAACCGCCCTTGGCCCCGCCCATAGGTAGTCCTGTCAATGCATTCTTGAATGTTTGTTCAAAGCCCAAGAACTTCAATATTGATTCATTTACTGATGGATGGAATCTGATTCCACCTTTGTAAGGCCCGATGGCAGAGTTGAATTGAACTCTGTAACCACGGTTAACATTTACTTTGCCTTCATCGTCAACCCAGGTCACGCGGAACTTAACAATACGTTCTGGTTCGATGATTCTTTCCATAATACCCATTTTTTGGATATTTGGATCTTGTTCCACGATGAAACTCATCGCTTCAAAAAACTCTTCAACAGCTTGAAGATATTCTGGTTGAGAACCATTTCTTTGTTTTGTAATCTCAAACAGGTTATTTAAGTACTCATTTGTAAACAATTCATTCGCCTCACTTTATTATTTTTTTCGATTGTTTTTAATAATCGATTGTCATCGTTCGTAAAAAAAAGCATGGAAAATGCTCATATGATATTTTCCAATCAAGCGCTTAATCAATCACTTTATAGTGTATGTTCACCAACACTATTGATTATACAATGAAAGCGCTTTTAAAACAAGGGTAAATTTTCTTTTTTCAGTCTTTGAACTGATATTATATACTAACTGAAAAATGTTATAAAACAAAAAGCGAGTTAAAAACTCGCCTTCTACTCAATTATTGTAATCCAACCTTCAGGAGCTTCAATATCACCGAAATAAATGCCAATTAGAGTGTCATAAAGTTTTCTGGTGATAGGACCGACTTCTGTTTCACTGAAGAAAACATGTTTTACCCCATTATAGTCAATTCTTCCGATTGGTGTTATTGCTGCTGCGGTGCCACAGGCACCAGCTTCTTTCAATTCATCTAGATTATTGATATAGACATCTCTTACTTCTGTTTTTAAATGCAGGTAATGTTCCGCAATGTAAAGTAAACTTTTCTTGGTGATGCTCGGCAGAATACTGCTTGAATTCGGAGTAACAAAAACATTGTCTTTTGTTATGCCAAAGAAGTTGGCTGCACCTACTTCATCGATCTTGGTATGGGTCAGAGGATCCAGATAAATACAATCGGCGTATCCCCTTTCTTGAGCGTGTTCATGACTCATTAAACTTGCTGCGTAATTTCCGCCGACTTTTACTTGGCCAGTGCCGTTTGGGGCAGCTCGGTCTTTGTCAGTGACTTCAAAATTGACAGGGCTCAGTCCAGCGCGGAAATAATCCCCTACCGGAGAAGCCAAAACTCCAAAAATATATTCCGGTGCTGGTCTAACGCCAAGATTTCTGCCGACACCAATGATATACGGCCGTAAATATAAAGACGCTCCGTAACCGTATGGAGGAATTAAATCCTTGTTAGCTTCTACGACTCTTTTTACTGCGTCGAAAAACTTTTCTGTAGGAACTTCCGGCATCAATATTCTTTTGCAGGATGTTTGCAGTCTTTTCGCATTTTCATCCATTCGAAAGATTTGAATCTTTCCATCTTTTCTTCTGTAAGCCTTCAATCCTTCAAAGGCTTGTTGCCCATAGTGCAGAGCGGTCGAAAAAGCAGAAATCGTAATTGTATCTTCTTTTTGTAATGCTCCTTCATCCCATTTTCCATCCTTAAAATATGAGATGTAATTTGCGTGTGTGTCTCTTGCTTTAAAACCCAAATTCTTGTAATCAATATCAGTCAAAACTCTACCTCCGAATGTAAGACGTCATTAATATTATAAACGATGTAAGCCCTTACTTCAACCCTAAAAAATCTAAATCGGTCATTTTATCGGGATGGCTTTAATATGTGCGCTTCTTTTAATTTTAGCAGCCGAACAAACTTGCATTTTATGATTTTTCGAACAAAATAAATAGTTTTATCTCGTTGAAAATAAAAAATGAATAATTTTCCATTATTGAAAAATCATTCACTTATCACGACTACTTTTCCCGTCGTACCGTCAACGACCAGATAATCATTAGCTTTAATTTTAGCAATATCCGCACCGACTCCGATGACAACGGGTATCATTTTTGATTTTGCAATAATGACACCGTGAGAGAAAAACGTTCCTTTTTTCACCACGATTCCCTTAAGATGTTCCAAGGGATAATCAAAGATGGTTGTCGGTAAAAGTTCCTCGCATATCAAGATGAAGTTCTTGTTAATCGCTTTAAATTTATCTTGTTTTTTTATATTATCAATCAAACGATCAAAAACCTCTTCCACATCCAGTGCTTTAGAAGAAAAGACCTCATTTTCCATGGCTTGAAACTGACTAAAATAATTAGCTTGGACATTTTTGATAGCTTTTAGTAAATCTTCTCCTGATTCTATTTCCTGAAAAATCAATTTATTGACTTCCTCATCCGATAACATTAACTGATGTGCTTTTAAAATGTCGCGTTCTTCATCACTATGGCACAGGGAACAAAGCCCCGCTATTTCCGAAAGAGCTAATTCTTTAATCTCAAAAAACAAATCCTTAGCTTCATCAGCGTAATATTTGTCAGATAATTTCCCGTATTTCTTTTTGTGGATTACAGCTATACCGCTACCTTTGCCGCTAGTAGCGCCAATTCCTTGAAAGCTTAGCATATATCACACCTCTTGGTTTTATTTTACCACATTTTTCAATAAATGAAGTTTTTAAAGCGAAAATTCTTTGTAACTATAGTATAATAAAAACAGATAAATTTGAGGTGTGAAACATATGTACAAAAGAGAACAAACTAAAAAAATCAAGGTCGGCAACCTTTACATCGGCGGAGAAAATTCAGTTATAATCCAATCTATGACCAACACCAGAACTAAGAATGTCGAAGCTACGGTTGAACAAATAAAATCCTTAGTTGAAGCCGGATGTCAAATCGTTAGATTGGCCGTCTTAAATATGGAAGATGCCGAAGCTTTGAAGCAGATTAGAAGTCTGGTGGATATACCTCTAGTAGCTGATATCCATTTTGATTATCGTCTGGCCTTAAAAGCGGTTGAAGCCGGATTTGACAAAATCAGGATCAATCCCGGCAATATTGGCGATGAAGAAAAAATCAAATTGGTTGTAGATGCCTGCAACCTCAAGAATATTCCAATTAGAATCGGAATCAACTCCGGGTCGCTCGAAAAACATATTCTGGAAAAATATCACAAACCGACACCGGAAGCCATGGTTGCTTCCGCAAAATACCATGTTGAATTATTGGAAAAATTCAATTTTACCAATATCATAATTTCCCTGAAATCTTCCAGCGTTCAAGATACCATCAAAGCCAATCTTTTGGCTGCCGAAGTTTTTCCTTATCCATTGCATCTGGGAGTCACTGAATCAGGAACGACCTTTGGCGGAACCATTGCTTCTTCCATCGGTCTCGGCACCATGCTATATCATGGAATCGGGTCTACAATCAGAGTCTCGCTTACCGCCGATCCCGTTGAAGAAATAAAGGTTGCCAAGGAAATTCTCGCCAATTTCAAACTTTATAAAAAACCTAAATTAATCAGTTGTCCAACTTGCGGAAGAATTCAATATGACATGATTCCTGTAGTGACGGAGATTGAAAAATTTTTGGAATCGATTAATAAGGATATCACTATTGCTATCATGGGTTGCGTGGTAAATGGCCCAGGAGAAGCTAAAGAAGCCAATATCGCGGTTGCGGGCGGATTGAATGAGGCTTTGCTGTTCATCGATGGGGTAAAGGTTAGAAAAGTTTCCCAACATGATTTAATCGAAACTTTGAAAGAAATAATTAAAGCCTATTAAAAACGTCCGAAAAATTTGGACGTTTTTTACTTATCGAGTCGACTCTGTAGCATCAACAATTCTTTTTATCGTTACAGAATTTATCCGATTTTTTTTAATATTATCAATTGTAAAACTGTAATTTTTATAAGTGATTACATCTGTAAAATTTTTTTTGGGAATATAGCCGATTCTATTAATCAAAAATCCGCTTATGGTACCGTAATCGGCATCCAGGTCCAGATTGAAGAATCGATTGAAATCCTGTATTTGCATAATACCCTGTACTTGATAAGTGGACTCATTGATTTTCTTGACGAACTTGTCTGAATCGTCAAACTCATCGTAGATGTTGCCGACAATTTCTTCAAGAATATCCTCCATAGTAACTAGGCCATCAATACCCCCATAGTTATCAAGAACAACTGCAATTTGTTGATTTTCTCTTTGCATTTTTTTGAAGAGAATATTGATTTTCATGTTGTTGGGCGCAAAAAACGGCTCTCTTATCAAACTGCTGTATTTGATTTTCTTGAAGCCAAGATTCTTGGCTTGAATCAAAACATCCTTAACGTGGATGATGCCTTTCAAATTATCGATGTTTTTTTCATAGACAGGAATTCTAGAGTAATTCGCTTTGGTGATTCCTTGGATTATTTCTTCGTTGCTTTCTTTCAAATCTACTCCGTATATCGCTGTTCTCGGCGTCATGATGTCCTTGACTTCTATATCATCAAACTTGAAGATATTCTCCAACATATCTTTTTCTTCTTTGCGGTAAAGCCCTTGAATGTGACCGGAGCGAATTAATTGCTTTATCTCCGATTCTGAAGTGGCTTCCCTGTCTTTTTTTGTGTCGAGCCCCAATATCCTCACTATTCCAGTAGTGGTAATTGACAACAGCCATACTGCAGGTTTTGATAGATATAATGTCAATTGAATGGTTCTGGCGGAAAGCAATGCTATTTTTTCCGGATTATTCAATGCTATTTTTTTAGGAACCAGTTCACCGAAGACCAAAGTAAAAAAGGATAAAATCACAGTTATGATAACCACAGCTAAATTGGTGGGGATGCTGACGCCGATTGCCATAAAAAAATCAACGAAATTATTCGCCAGATTACTACCGGCAATCGCACTTGACAAAAATCCAGCCAAGGTAATCGCAACTTGAATGGCGGATAGATATTTAGTTGAATCAACTGATATTTTTTTTAGAATTTTTGCTTTTTTATTGCCCTCATTGGCAAGTTGGAGAATTTTGTTGGGATTGAGAGATACCATGGCCATCTCGCTTGCCGCAAAAAACCCATTTATTATAATTAGTGTTACTATAAGCAAAAAAATATATAAATCATCCATAAAGAACTCCTAGTCTTGAGATTATTATAACATAAAAATCCGCTTTTTAATAGAAAAAGATAAGGTCTAAACCTTATCTTTTGAATGTTTTTTGTTTTTATCAGATGCTATTATTTTCCCTAAATTATCGCTGCAAATGCGAAAACTAGATATTTAAGGAAATTATTGTCGTAAAGCCACTTGGATAGTCTAAAATCTTCGCTTCCAAGTTGCATATCGACAGTCAGGAACGGACCGATTGCGTCATTGACGGCAGGAATTGTAATCAATAATCCAAGAACGAACAATAAGACGTAAATCAAAATCGCTGCCTTGAATAATCCAAACAAAGCTCCCAAAAATTTGTCAATTTGCTTGATGATTGGTAGTGAGGTAATCATTTTCGCCAGGACTTTCAGCAACAAGAAAACCAGCATAGATCCGAAGAAAAGGACAACAAAGGCAATCAACAGCAAAATTAGGGATTTAATCAAAGGCGTAACTGCATCGACAAAAGATTGAATCGTTTCCTGTGTGTTGACACTATTTATTATCCAGTCGACGATGAACTCCGGTAAAGCCATGTCAGCCAAAGCCGCCCTGATGTTTTCTTCTGTAGCTTGTGCGTCACCGTTGGCAATTCTTTCCAGAAGAAATGTTTCTATTTTCAAATAGATACCCTCGCCAAACCATTTATCCAAAACTGTCGAAAAAGGACGTGCCAAAAGAATTGAAGCAATTAAGCCAAAGAGGCTTGAAGCCAATTTGATTACCTTAAGTAAAAACCCACTCTTCCACCCAAAGAAAATCATGGCGATTACGCCACCGACAATAAGAATGTCGACAATGCCAAACAAATTGAAAATATTCATACTTTTTTACCCTCGATTATTGATATATTCTAGATAATCCTTATAGGAGAAAATCATCATTTTAGCTGCGAACACTTCATCGGTTCTTCTGATTGGCGTTGTTGTCGGTGCTTGTTTCAGGATTTCCGGTTGTTCCTTCGCTTCGATGGCTATCTTGTGCATGACATTGATAAAATCATCAATCGTTTCCTTAGATTCGGTTTCCGTCGGTTCAATCATGATAGATTGAGGGAACAATAACGGGAAGTAAATTGTTGGGGCGTGCATACCGAAGTCCAGTAATCTTTTGGCGATGTCCAATGTCTTGACTTCTGTATCTTTATTGATTAAGCCGTTGAAAACCACTTCATGCATGCAATATCCGGATATTGGCAAATCATAAGCTGTTTTTAAAGCATTAGAGATATAGTTGGCATTTAGGGTAGCGTAAGGACCGACCAGACGAAGATTTTCTTTCCCTAAAGTCCTGATATAAGCATAAGCTCGTAAAGCCACTAAATAGTTTCCGAAATAACTGGAAATTTGTCCTAAAGCGTCTTTACTGTTTTCTACGTAGTAATAATTTTCATGCTTCTTGATTTTAGGGTTAGGTAAATATTTCGTCAATTCTTCCGTAACTCCTACTGGACCGGAACCCGGTCCGCCACCGCCATGTGGGGTGGAGAAAGTTTTGTGAAGATTGATGTGCATAACGTCAAACCCCATGTCTCCCGGTCTGACTTTACCAAGTAAAGCATTTAGATTAGCGCCATCATAATACATTAGGCCCCCAGCTTCATGTACCAATTTGGTGATTTCGCAGATATCGTTTTCGAATATTCCCAAAGTGTTGGGATTAGTCAACATCATGCCGGCAATTTCATCACTCAAAACTGCTTTCAAACTTTCAAGATCGACTCTTCCTCTTTCATTCGAGACAATTTCCACAGCTTCCATACCACAGACAGTGGTTGAAGCCGGATTGGTGCCATGGGCAGAATCTGGTATGATAATTTTTTTGCGTTTGAAATCTCCACGATCTTCGTGATAGGCTTTGATAACCATTAAACCGACAAGCTCACCATGCGCTCCAGCGTACGGATTCAAAGAAAATTCATGAAGACCGGATATTTCTGAAAGATATTGTTGGAGATTATAATAGACTTCCAAAGCACCTTGCGTAGTGTAAGCTGGTTGCAGTGGGTGCAAATTTCTGAAAGCTTTTAATCCGGCCATTTCTTCATTGATTTTAGGGTTGTATTTCATGGTACATGAACCTAAAGGATAAAAACCGTTTTCCACCCCGAAATTCTTGTTGGAGATATTGGTGAAGTGTCTCAGCACATCAAGTTCCGATACTTCCGGAAGCAACAATTCATCTTTGCGCAAATATTGAGTTTCAATTTGCATTATATTATATTCCGGAAATCTTTCTTTAGGCAATGAATAGCCGATTCTTCCGGGATTTGAGAGTTCAAATATCATTTTATTGTAATTTATCATGATAATCCCTCCACAATCTTGACTAAATTGTCGATTTCGGCTTTTGTTCTTTTTTCCGTTACTGAAAAGTTAATCAATCCTTCATAACATTCACCAAAAACATCTAAGCCGACACCTCCGAAGATGCCTTTTTCTAAAAGTGCAGTTTGCAGAGTTTCCTTGGCAATCGATGTCTTTAAGGTAAATTCCTTGAGGAATGGTTTTTGGAAAGGATCGAAGAATTTTCCAGTAGCCACTAGTTTGTCATATAAATAGTGAGCGCCTTGGTAAGACAAATTATTGACTTGCTTAAGACCGTTTTTACCCATAATCGATAAATAGATTGTCGCAAACAAAGCCATTAAGGATTGATTTGAACAAATATTGCTATTGGCTTTGGATCTTCTGATATGTTGTTCTCTGGCTTGAAGGGTCAAGACGAAAGCTCTTTTTCCTTCTAAATCGTGGGTATAGCCACAGATTCTGCCAGGCATTTTCCTGACGTATTCCTTCTGGGTAGCCAAATATCCCAATGTCGGTCCGCCAAAAGCTACCGGCATTCCCAAACTTTGGCAATCGCCGCAGGCAATATCGGCACCATCTTCTTTGGGAGACTTAAGTACGCCCAAAGTAGAAATATCCGCATTGACGATGAACAAAGATTTATTGGCTTTGCTAATTTCAGAAAAACCTTCATAATTTTCGATAATACCATAAATATTTGGTTTTTGAACGATAACTCCGGCAATATCCTTGTTTAATTTGTTCTTTAAGTCTTCAATGTCGACGACTCCATTTTTTTCAGCTATGAAATCCCATTCCAACTCTTTGTATTTCAAATAAGTCTTGATGACGTTTATTGTATTTGGATTTAAAGTGGACGATAATAAAACCTTGTTTCTTCTAGTCACTGCACAAGCCATGAAACAAGCTTCTGCTGTTGCGGTTGCACCGTCATACATCGAGGCGTTGGAAACTTCCAGTCCTGTTAGAGTTTGAATCATCGATTGATATTCAAAAATGTATTGTAAAGTACCCTGAGATATTTCAGGTTGATAAGGGGTATAAGACGTCATGAACTCCTCTCTGGAGGTCAAAGCATCAATAACAGCTGGTTGATAGTGATCATATAAACCCAGTCCTGAAAAAAGTGTGAGTTCTTGATTTTTTTTGCTCAGTTCGGCAAAATGAGTTCTCAGTTCTGATTCGGACAGATAGCTAGGAACATCGTAATCGCTGTTGAAAATGACGCTTTCAGGCACGTCCTTAAACAACTCATCAATTGATGAGATGTTCAAGCTTTCCAACATTGCGTCGATGTCAGCTTTGGTATGGGGAAAATATTTGAACAATTTAGGTCACCTACTATTTGATGAAATCGGCGTACTGATCAGAACTTAACAAGCTTCCTAATTCGTCGTTGTTTTCCAGTTTGACTTTTAGTAACCAATTGTCGTACGGATTTTTGTTTAGAAGTTCAGGTTCTCCAACCAATTCTTCATTGACTTCCAAGATTTCTCCACTGACTGGAGCAATCAAATCTGAAGCGGCTTTTACGGATTCTACTGCTCCGAATTCTTCTTCTTGGGAGATTGTGTCTCCAACTTCTGGTAGATCAACGAATACGACGTCTCCCAGTTCCGACTGTGCAAAATCGGTAATGCCGATTAGCGCAACATCGTCTCCTAATAACTTAACCCACTCGTGACTTTTGGAATAATAAAGTCCTTCTACTAATTTGCTCATATTAAGCTCCCTTCGTTTTATTATATTTCTTTTCCAAGAATTTTTTATCTCTGACAAAGCCAGGAATCATTTTGTTCCTTACTTTTACAAAAACTTCTGTGTTTTTCTTTGTGTATGGTCTGTTTATCATCGCCATGGCAATCGGCTTTTCAACCGATATGCTTAAATATCCAGTGGTGATGTGACCTATCAACAAGTCATTGTGATAGACTTCATACCCCTCACGCGGAATTGATTTTTCCGTTAGTTCGATACCGACAATTCTTCTGCTCAAATCTTCACCTTGGGCAATAAGAGCATTCTTGCCGATAAAATCAATGTCTGAATCCAGTTTAACGAAGAATTTAAAACCGGCTTCAAGCGGTGTTATTTCAGCTGATAATTCATGTCCATAAAGCGGTAATGCTGCTTCGAATCTTAATGTATCTCTAGCACCAAGTCCGCAAGGAGTAACTTCACGTTTCAATAACACGTCCCAGATATCCCTGATAGCTTCTTCACTGGCATAAATTTCAAATCCGTCTTCACCGGTATATCCGGTTCTAGATATCAATAAATGATGACTTTTATATTCGTAATTGGCGAACATGAAAAAACCCAAGTCATGCAAATCGATATCCAAGGCTTCAAGTATTTTCTTTTCCGCATCTGGCCCTTGAACGGCAATTTCTTGATAATCTTCGGAAACGTTTTGAATCAACACTTCAAAATCATTGCTGTTTTCAACTATCCAGTTGTAATCTTTGCTAACATTGCTGGCGTTGACTACCAATAAAAAGTATTCGCTGTTCAAGCGATAAACCAACAAATCGTCAACGACTCCACCGTTTTCATATAGCATCATTCCATAAATGACTTGTCCGTCAATCAAAGTTGATACTTTATTGGTAAAAATCTTTTCTACAAAAGCCAAGGCGTCCTTACCCTTGACAATAATTTCGCCCATATGGCTGACATCGAACATCCCAGCAGCGTTTCTAACGGCTAGATGTTCGTTTTTAATGCTATCATAGACAATTGGCATAGAAAATCCGGCGAATTCTTCCATTTTAGCATTTAATTCAACATGTTTATCATATAGGCATGTTTTCTTTAAATTTTCCATACTCCACCTCAAAGTTATTATATCATAAATTTATTCTTTAGAATAAGATTTGTAAAAAATCTTCCTCTGTCAAATTATAGATATATTGATTGAGATTTATTCGTTTGAGAACTTCCAAAAATGCAGGACGGCTAAATTCAATATTTTTAAAATTATTCAAGAATTCATCTTGATCGCCGATAAGAAAGTAATCACCTAACATGTTGATTTTTTTCACGACATTATTTTTTAATTCCAAAGTAATTTCAATGACGCCCGCTTCAGTTTTCTTCTTTTTGGAAACGGTATAGTTTGGATTTTTTCCATATATAAAGTCATCCGCAAGATAAGTTGATTCAATTCGTTCGATTTCCGCTATATCTGAGTCGGTCAAAACGATTGATTCAATCGCGATATTTTTTTTGACGAAATTCTTGAATTCTTCAATTGAAATATCTAAATGTTCTTTAATGTTAGTCACTCTCTTTCTTACTGAATCGATACCTTTGGAAATCAGTTTTTCATTATCCGGAGTTATCGCTTTGACCATCACGCTGATATCGGTATTGTAGAGCATGGTTCCATGAACGATGGAGCGAGAATTAACTTGATAAAAGGCGTTGCCGGAGACTTTCAAACCGTCAATCAGTATGTCATTTCTTCCCGAAACATAAGCGTTAAGACCAAGATTTTTTAGGATTTCCGCAACTTTTGTAAGATAGGTATTGAAGACGAAATCTTTATTGAAATTGGGGGTGATGAAAGAAAACATAATATTAGAAAAGTCGGCATATACGCAACCTCCACCGGATTTGCGACGATAAAATTCTATGTTATTTTCTTTGACATATTTTAAGTTTACTTCATTCTCAATCAATTGATTTCTCCCGAAGATTACTGTCGGATTTACTTGCCACATAAAAAAATACTCATCGGCTGGATAGTTTCTTGCCAAAAATTCTTCAGTAGCCAAATAAAAAGTCAATTTTTTTGTTTCTTTAAAGGGATAATTAACATACTTCATAATTTTCCTCCTGGTATTAAAAAGAGAGAAATTAATCTCTCTTTAAAAATTCTTGAATTCTTTCTTTCTCTATATTTGCTAAAAACTCTGTAAAAGGTTCAATTTTCTTGTTAATTTTATACTCGTCAATATTTTTGAAATAATCGTCTCGTAATTCTTTCGTTATTGAAACCGGAAGAAATCCTTCAAGTTCCAATTGATAGTTCAGGAGCAACCGCGCTAAGCGTCCGTTTGCATCCATGAACGGGTAAATCTTCAGTAATTGTAGGTGAGCGAATGCTGCTTTTTCCAAGCCCTTCAATTCAGGATCGTTCAGATCTTGAAAGTAAGCATCCATTTTCTTGAATATTTTAAGATATGTCGGGGGTACGTGCTTGGCTCCGAGGATAAATAAATCTCTTGTCCTATACACTCCGCCTGTGATGATGCCTTCGACTAAAACTTGATGCAAATCTTTAACAGTGGCTTCGTTGAGTTGTATACCTTTTTCCACAAGACGATGAACCATATTTATCGCATGATAATTATTGATTATCGCTTGTCTGCGATATGGTTTTTTATCAGGGAATTCGCGGGAATGATCTTCCAACAAGAAACAAACATCTTCATAAGTGAAATCGTCATTCTCAAAACTTGTCGATTCGTAGATGAAACGTTTATCGAATTCATCGCAAATTTCTTGAAGTTTTGCCTTAGTCATTGTTTTTTTCTTGTTGATTAATTGCTCTTTAAGAGCTTCTACCTCTTCAAATTTCATATTTATCACCTCTTTTAAATGATATCATAGAAAGCCTTTTCCTTCAATCGCTTTGACTAAAAAAGAAAGAAAAAAAGCAACTTCGGGGAAGTCGCTTTAATTATTATAATTGGAGTGAGCAGTTTTGACGATACTATAGATGATTTCTTTAGGGATGTCGCCATAATTATTGGCTTTAAACCATAGTTCATCTTTAGTGGATTTGTTCTTGGAAATTGTCGGATATTTAATAATTAATCTAATACCTTGTTCCAAATCATATTTGAAAGCTAAGCGATAATAATTGCCGAAATTCATTAGTACCAAGAAAGGTTTTCTATCTACATAGAAAGTAATGCGGTCTTCATCCAACTTGGTTACAACTTGCGGCAATTCACGCACATAGGCTACCAATTCGTCAAATGAAGGTGTCAAAGGTTTAAACATTTTTGGTTTTTCAATATAGTACTCGATTGAGTTTGCTTGATTTGCTTGATTGGTCATTTTCGAGAATTCGGGATCGACGCTTACATCTTGGAATACTACGCTGGTTGGATCGATATTCTCCTGACCGGTAAGGATGGCTTGTTCTTTAGAGACAATCATTGTTTTCTTGCCAGCGTCTACCGGGCTAGGAATGTTTTTGTCTTTTACTTTTTTGTTTTCCTTTATTTCTTTTTCCAAATTTTCTTCTTTTTCAACGTTCTTTTCTGTCTTTGCTGTAAGAATCAAATATAAAATATACAGAACTAAAAACAGAGGAATCATGAATATCATGTATCTGGTGCTAATTGTACTGTATCGGTCTTGAACTCTATAGACTAGATTCAAATAGGCAAAAGCTGCAGTACCAATAGCGATTTCTGCAAGAATCATCGTTCTAAACAAACGACCAAGGTTTTTGACTCGTTTATATTCAACAACTAAGAAATAACCAACTGCAAATAGCGAAACGATTATTCCTAATGTACCAATAAATAATAATAATTGAGCTGTACTTGGTATGGCGGATACATAAATGGAATATGCCAAATAGGCAGTATATGACATGGAAGCAAGGGCATAGCCGAACAAAGGGATTACCGCAAGATTTCTGGTGTGATTTTCAACAATACCGTTCTTCTTGAATTGATTGTTGGAAACGAAAAAGAAAATGACGCCAAGTAAAATTGTAAAACCACCGATTATGGCCTTTATCATTAATTCATTTTCAGTGAGGAATGCCAGTTCGAATCCCCATTGATCAATTTTATTCCAAGGGACCGCAACTAAGGAAACCAACAACACCGAAACCAGCAACAATACGTTACTCATAAACTTTTTCATAGACTCACCTCTTAGTATAATAAAATTATATAACTTCCTGAAACTTATGTCAATAAACTAACAATTATTAAAAATAAATAAAAAGCACAGTTTTATATGAACAATTTGTTACATTAAAACGATCTTATTTAACGTTTTTGAACATATTAGAAAGCGCTTTCAAACAATATCGAACACAAAAAACCGCAATAATGAATTTAAAAATACGATGTCGATGCATAATTTTATTATTTTAATGTCATAATTTAGCATTCTTGAAAAAGATTACACAAAGAGATTGTAAGATTACTTTATTTTAATTATAATAAAGTCAAGTTACCAGATGTTTGCTAAATAGTTTATAACATTGTGACTAATAATGAAAAAGGAGGTTAAAAAGTATGCAAGTATTGAAAGAAAGTGTACGAAACTCAATTGTTGAAGCTGCGATTCTAGAGTTTTTTGAGTATGGTTTTCAAAATGCCAACATGAGAAGAATAGCTGATAAAGCCAATATTACTGTCGGAAATATCTATCGCTACTATAAAAACAAAGAGACACTATTCAAAGAAATATTGTTACCTGCAGAAAGAGCTATTGATGATTTGGGAAGCTTCGACGAAGAATTGAACATCACATCAATAAAAACAATAGACGATGTTAACCAATTAGTCACTTTTTTAATGAGCGTTTTGAAACCTTATACTAGAGAAATATATATCATGACTTTAGATTCTTCCGGGTCACACTACCTAAAAATCAAAAATCAATTGGAAAACATGATTATTCAAAAAATAAACGCTTATTATCCTAAAAAGTTTGATCGTTACTTGTTGAAGGTCATCTCTGCAAGTTTTGTCAAAGGCGTATTTACGGTATTTAGGGACAACATTAATAACATAAGAAGAATTCAGGACATGATTTCTCAACTTATCGTCTTCTACTTCCGTGATATGGATCAAAGATTATTCTAAACTATCAATAAAAACGGTGGAAACTATCCACTGTTTTTTTTACATTTTTTCTAAAGCCAAAACGTTAATCTTGCCAATTTCAGTTTTAGGCAATTTATCCAAATAAACTATGTCTTTTGGTACGGCGTATGAGCCAAGATTCATTTTAATTATGTCCCTAAGTTTGCCGTCATCAATCTTTTGGGATTTATCGTTCCAAACAATAAACAACTTGACCATATTGCCTTTAATTTCATCAGGAACCCCAATCGCTGCGACTTCAGCCACAGCTTCAAAACTCATTAAAAGATTTTCGATTTCTGCGGGTAACACAGGAATTCCAGAAACCTTGATTATTCTTTTAAGGCGTTGTTTGAAATGAACGTATCCCATTTCATCAATAAAGCCCAAATCGCCAGTTAAAAGCCATTTTTTATTACTAATTTCAATAATCGAATCTGAGGTAGCTTGTTCATCATTCAAATATCCATTCATCATCGTCGGGCTAGATACTGCAATGATACCATCTTTATTGGCTGGTAAAATTTCTTTTGTTTCCATGTCTAGTATTGCTATATCTATACCAGGCAAAGGCTTGCCGACGGAAGACTGGTTGTGCTCTTTAATAGTATTTACTGAACATACTGTAACTACCTCTGTCAAACCATAACCTTCAAGTAATCTAGCGTTCGACCCAACTTTATCCATAGCTTGATCAAAACGTTTTTTTAAATCAAGGGCGACATAATCCCCACCCACAAAAGCTTGTTCAACATGCTTGATATCCGGATGCGAAAACTCCGGATGTTTTAATAACGCTTCGAACAATGAAGGTACGCCGATTATATAATTGACTTGATTCTTTTTGATTAACTTCACGGTTTCATCGGTATTGAATTTAGGCATTAGCGTGCTGACGCCACCAAATCTTAAAACGCCATGTATTCCCATACAGAGACCAAAGCCATGAAACATCGGCAAAACTCCTAACATATGCTTGTTGGTAAAGTCTTCTCTATCCATGATAAAGGAAGCTCGACTAGCGAGATAGTTGATTGCATAATCTGATAGTTCAATGGTTTTGGGTTCACCCGATGTTCCGCCACTATGCAAATACGTTGAAGATTCGCAGGAATCTTTAACTACTTCTTGAACATTGGCAGTACTGTATAATGTTCTAAAAGCAATCACGTTCTTACCGTAAGTAATATTCGCTAATTTCTTCTTGTTTATGAGACGATAGCCAACTTTTTTGATTAACCCAAAATTGTCAACTGGAGTAACTAAAACTAATCTAATATTGTCGGCGAGAAGTTCTTTGTAGTGATCAAAAAAAGTATCCAGCACTATCAGTGTTTTACTATTAGTCGAATTCATGAATTTCCGCATTTGCATTACTGGTGTTATCGGATGAACCATATGGGAAATGATACCCAGTTTGTTGACTGCATAAAAACTGATTATTGCCTCAAAAACGTTTGGTAAAGCCATTGTGATTACTTTTTCTTTGTTTTCACATAATGAGTTTAAACCGCTGGCAAAAGAATCGATTTTATCAACCAATTCCCTATAAGTAAGATATTTTCCCATGAATAGTAGGGCATTATTGTTGGGATGAGCTTCTTTTGTTAGAGATATAGCCCGGTATAGACTTATATTGTTTTCCATATTATATTTCCTCCTAATAACGGTATCCGAAGAGATAACCAATTGCAAATACCAAAGCCAATAAAATAAATTGATGTGTAAGGAAAATCAACAGTGATTTTTTACCGGCTATCATAAAAATATTTTTCTCTTTTATTTTTACGGTCGGTATCAAACTTACTTTATTATGGTAGTATACTTTGCCAATTACAGTTCCCAAAAGAATGATTCCTGTGTAAGGGATAATACTGAAATAATCTGCGCCGAAAGCCTTGAAACCAATTATTATTTCCAACAATTCGGAAAACTTAAAACTAGTTAGATATTCCGGATCATAAAACTTGAGAGGAAATCCCAAAGCGATTATAACCAAAGCAATAATCAGAATCACTATTTCATTCTTAATAAATTTTCTTAAAAGATAAATAAAAAGAATTGAAAATGCGTATAAATGGATGATGCCGAAAATAATTAAGGTATTCGCTACAAAAGATTCCAAAACTATGGTCACAACATTTATCAAAAGAGCAACCAAAGTTAGTTTTAACCCTCTGGAAAGATTACTCTTGGAAAAAGTGAAACTAATCCCTGAGACCAGTAAAAAAACGGATACGAAGAAAAAATGGCCATAAAACCTTAAGTCTGAAACCCAATAACTCTCTGCTAAATCTTGAAGAGAGGTAAAAAATTGGTTGTCTACCGCTTGAAAATTGCTAAAAAAAGATGGCATAATCATAAAATCGTACATTAAATGATCAAAAACCATCATTATTATTGCAAATCCCCGTAGAAAGTCTAATTCCCAGATTCTCTTCATCAATAATCCACCTTTTATTAATTATAAAATATTATATCATCAAAAAATTATTTTTTTAAGGTTTTTGATTTATTGACCAATAAAATACAAAACTTTTACGTATAGATATTAGAAAAGGCGATGGTACTTTAATTTTGTGATATAATTAAGCCGAGGTAGTAAGAATGCAAATTAACTATGATGATTATATCGAATCCTTAATAAATAAAGATAACGAAGCCTTTAAAATCATTTATGATAATACCAAGAAAGGCGTTTTTTCCATTATTATATCCATCGTCAAAAATAAGGCTGTGACCGAGGATTTAATGCAGGATACCTATATAAAAATGGTGGAGAAAATACATCAATATAAAAAGGGCCGGAATTTTTATGCTTGGTTGTTACAAATTGCAAAGAATACCGCTTTGGATCATTACCGCAAATTCAACAAGGAAATTGTCTACGATCCGATAGAGCAATCTTATTACCATGATAGTTTGAAAACAGAGGAAAAAACTTATTCAGTGTTGGATTTAGTAAAACCGCTAGATGATTTGGAAAAGCAAATAGTTCTTCTTCATGCGGTTGATGATATGAAATTTAAGGACATAGCACAAGTGGTAGATAAACCTTTGGGGACGGTCCTTTGGATATATAATAAGGCAATCAAAAGTTTAAAGTCTTATTTGGAAGTGGAGGTGCAAAAATGAAAAGAAAAGAAATTGAAGCTTTTATCAGACAAAAAGCTTTGGCAGAGATGCCAGAAGTCATCGATAGAATCGATCTGGACAAAATCACAATCGAACCGAAAAAAAGAAAAGTTTTCAACTTCAATTTGGGCAACTTCGTTAAGTTTGCCAGCGGTATGATTGCTCTTGTTGTCACTGGTTTTATCGCCTATAATGCGCTATTTTCCGATAACAGCAATCCAGTCTTGTCAACCGACACCGAAGTTTTAGGTTTTCAGACAATTACCGCTGCCGTGTTGCTGGATGATGCCAATCTAGTTGAACTGAGCTATTCGGCACCACTAGAAGTCACAGAGCTGCAGATGACAACTCAAGAAGTCATGAGTATTGAGGATTATGTCGGGGATATTAACCCATATATGCATTTGATGGAAACAATCATCAATGACAATGATTCTGTAATATATGAAGAATTCGTTTCAGACGATGACAATTACACTTACGCTTTCAGTTATACTTCCACTGATTTATCCAAGAATCCCGTAACCTATAGAGTTTATTACAACCTCAATGAAGAAATGGCAAGCGGAAAAATCAGGTTTGGGGAAAAAGAGTTTTCTTTTGAAGCCAAAAAAGCTTTGACTACAGTGAGAATCGATTCGGAAAATTACATTACCGTTAGCGACGAATCCACGACCACTCTTCAAAAGTTCAATTATAGACTTTATCAGAACGGTTTGAAGATGAGTGAAAACAATTTGGAAATTTACAAAGTAAACAATAACATTCAGGTTAGAACCAGGGTCATGAAAAACGGGCTTTCACTTAACTTGGATGTAAAAAGAGAATTCTTTGGCGAACTCGATGAATTTGAAGTAACTTATGAAATCGATAATCAAGCAAACACAATCAACGGTAACTTCCGCATCAATTTGGAATTTGATTCTGAAGAGAACGGTTATGTCTATCGCTATACATTTGGCAACAATAATGGTGGTAAGAATCAACCTCGAGGACCTTTCATGGGGCCAAGAGCTTAAAGTTTTATTTAATTCCAATAAAAATCTAATTGTGTACGTATAATATATACACAAAAAAATAGGAGGAATTATAACATGAAAAAATTAATAACATTATTTTTAGTCTTAGCAATAGGATTGACTTTCGTCGGTTGCAGCGTTGATCAAAGCGTCGCGATCGAAACCGATCAAGAACTATTTACATTGCAAGCGTTGAGTTCTACAAGTTTATTGAATTACAACGATTTGAGCGTACAGGAAACTGCCTTTGTGCCACTTTCCGAAGTCACAACCGAAGAAACGACTGAAGCTACAACCGAAGTAGTCGAGGAAGATCCAATCATTACTGAAGAAGTAAAGGACATTGATTATTATGTTGAAATGATGGATATGTTCCTAGGAGATGAATCCTTGACCGTCACCGTTGAAGAATCCGATGATGAATTATATGAATTCAAGACAGTTTATACCACTTTGAATTTAAGCGGCGATACCGTTACTTACACATTCTATTACAACGAATATGCGTTAGCGGACGAAGAATTGGAAACTCCGGAAGTAACAACCGAACAACTTCCTGAAAATGCAAAGAGAAATTTCCATTTCATGGACGAAGATGACAATTTAGTGGCTTACTCAATTGATGGAATTTTGATTTTCGGTGATATTACCTATTACATCGAAGGCAAGAAAATCGTCAATTCCCAACAAGAAATCTATCGTTTAAGATCATTTATCGATGAAGAAAACTATGTTATCGTCAACTATCAAAATGATACAACTGATCGTGACAGAGAAAAATTCTTCTTCAAATTGGTTGAAGACGGAATAACTGTAAACGAAGCTAAGGTAATGATGTTTACAAAGTTCGACAGACTTCATTTAAAATTGGAATTCATTGAAGGCGACAAAGAATCAAGTTATCTATTCAATGTTAGAACCGAAGGCGACAAACAATATATCCATATCGTTTATGAAATTAAAGATGGCGAAACTTTCGAAGAAGGATCAATTAGATTAGTGGCTGAAACCGACCCGGATACCGGAGAAACAGTTTACACCTATTCCATGACTCCCGATAGAGCCAAAGAAAAATATGAAAATTCATTCCGTCACCGAAATCAACATATGAACCAATTTGGCGGTTCAAGACAATAATAGAAAAAAATTAAAAATGCAGGTCGAATTGAACTGCATTTTTTTTGTTATTGTAGTATAATTGTCTTACTGCTTGGAGGTTTTTATGAAAAAAGTAATAATGTTCCTATTTTTATTTGGTTTAATAACTTTTATCGTCGCTTGCGACTTGAAGAATACCGAGAACAC
>JAQVFZ010000057.1 GCA_028697025.1 Candidatus Izemoplasmatales bacterium
AATAAATAAACTGGTCTTTATTTTTTTAAAAAGAAAAATCGACTTCACCTTGTAATATTTATTTAAGAAAGAGGTGAAGTGGGTATGAAAAAATATCTTGCTTATGGGATAATCATCATTGGCTTATTGGGTTTTTTTTATTTCAACAATAAAACGGAAGTTAAAGACACACAAGTTTATCAACCCTTGAACGAGGAGAACAATAATATAAAGCATACAAGCGAAGATGCGATTTATTACGTCGAAATCAGGGGTGAAGTAAGATTTCCCAATGTTTACCAAATCCGGGAAAATGAAATTCTTAAAACTTTGATCGACAAAGCGGGAGGTTTGACGGAAGAAGCCGATATTTCTATGATTAATCAAGCGGCCATAGTGGAGAAAAATTCCTTGATTGTCATTCCCAAGGTAATTAAGGAAGACTTCCATGAAGAAGTGCCGACTACTGAAGTCGATATAGTTGAGAACTACATTTATGTCGATGTCAAGGGCGAAGTCAATAATCCAGGCGTTTATTGGGTTAAGGCTTCGAGCCGAGTATTTGAGGTCATTGATCTGGCTGGAGGTTTGACGTCTTTGGCAGATACGAGCGGTATATACTTGTCGGAGATAGTTAAAGACGGCAGTACCATCATAGTTCCTAAACTTGATGAGGTAGTCGACATCACCGTTCAAATAACCGGAGCCATTAACCGTCCCGGTTATTATCAATTGCCAGCGGGCTCGACTTTAGAAGCTTTGATTGCCGAAGCCGGCGGATTGACGGTCAAAGCTGATAAGACGACGATAAACTACCATTTGTCATTGACTGATGGCGACGTCATAACTGTTCAAGAAATGATTGTGATAGAAAAAATATATGTCTCAATCAAGGGAGAAGTTATCAATCCGGGAGTTTATTACGTGGAAGAGACGATATCGGTCAAAGATCTGATTACTCTTGCAGGAGGATTGACCGAATATGCCAATGCTCAAGCCATCAACTATAACCAAACTCTGATTTTGGGCAGCATCGTTCTCGTGCCAAAGATTCTTGTGGACGATTATGAACCGATTACGGAACCCAGCGGTTTAATCAACATCAATACCGCGTCATTGGATGAACTTCAAACTTTAAAGGGAATTGGAGAAATACTTGGGCAAAGAATAATCGACTATCGCAATGAATATGGTTATTTTCAAAACATAGAAGACATTCAATTGGTATCGGGAATCAAATCCAGCATTTATGAAGAGATTAAAGATTTTATTACAGTGGGATAGTTCGAAATTCGTTTTTGTAGCATTAAGCGCAATTTTATTTCCGCTGTCTAAAACTTCATATCTCGCGATAATTCTATTGATAACACTAATGATTTTTTTGGCTAGAACCAGCAAAAACCTTTTGATTTATTCATTGGTGTTGATAGGTTTATTAGCATTAAGAGTTGATTTGTTCAATCAAGATTTTATCCCAAACCAAGGTCAAATAGTTGAGATTGGCGATAAGTATGTTGTGATAGAAAATAGGGGTAGGCATCATCTATATCTTGATGATGCCTTTAGTTATGATTTGGGGATGATACTTGAATTTCAGGCGGAAAAGATGAATGTGGATGCCCAAAACATCCCCGGCAGTTTTGATTATCAGACATATCTTTTGAGTAAAATGGTTAAAAATCAATTAATCACAAAAGAAGTAAAGGTGATAGATCAAAAGTTTTACCTGGGTCAAATCAAGGAATATCTGGTTAGAAGTATTGAAAATAACTATGATGAAACAAGTGCAACCTATCTGAAACTGTTTTTGTTGGGAGAAGATGATTTAGCAACTGATGTCAAAACCCAGGCAAGAGATATCGGCATTAGTCATCTCTTTGCGATATCGGGTATGCATCTAAGTTTAATGATTGGCTTTATCAGCTTTATATTGAAAAAGTTATTCGTTACTGAATCTACTTATAAAAGAGTTATTATATTTTTTTTGATAATATATAACATCATCACCAATTTCTCCATATCAATTTTAAGAGCGTCATTTTTGGCAATTAGTCTCTTTGTCAACAAAAATCGGGAATTTACCAAGAGCGATTATTTAAGCTTCGTTCTAATCGGTTTTGTGCTTTATAACCCCTATATTGTATTCAACCTAGCCTTTCAACTGTCTTTCTTAATCAGTTATGCCATTATTCTCGGCCAACAGTTCTTGAAAAGCGATAATTCCCTAATCCAAATCTTTAAAATCGGTTTGTTGGCGAATTTAGTCAGCTTGCCGATAGTCATCGAACTGAACATGAAACTCGGTGTCATGAATCTGGTTTATAATGTGTTTTTTGTTTTGTTTGTAAGTTATCTATTGTTGCCGGCAACATTTTTAGTCATTGTATTTCCGTTCATGAGTTCAATCTTTTTGGGGATGATCGGATTTTTTGAAGAAATGATAGCATTTACTCAAGGTGCAAATTATTTCTTGGAATTCAATTTTCCGTTTGCGTGGCAAAAGGGATTGTATTGGCTTTTGATCTTGATTTTTTTGGGAAAATATAGACAGAAAATTCATAGTTATTTCTATATTTTAGGATTGCTGTTGATTGTGAGTCTTTTCCCTCAATACTCAATTTTCAATTCCACTTATGTCAGAATTCTCGATGTAAATCAGGCAGAAGCGATTCATATTCATCAGGGAAGTTGCGATATCTTGATTGACACAGGTAAAAGCGATGATTATGACAACATTATCAATTACTTCAAAAAACTCAATATCAAAGAGTTGGATTATCTAGTCATAACTCACTATCATGATGATCATGACGGCGAGGCTTTGGATATTCTATCCGATTTGTTAGTAAAAAATCTTGTTGTCGGAAATTATAATCAAAAGTATGAAAACTTTAATCAAACCATCATGAATGAAGGTGAAGTTTTAAGTTGTGGCAGAATTGAACTCACTAATTTAAATGGATATAGTGGAGACGAGGAAAATAATAGATCATTAGTATTATGGGGGAACGTTGGTGGCGACACCTGGCTTTTTACCGGCGATATCGAGAAATTCGTGGAAAAAAGAATTCTTCAGAAGTATGATTTGGAAGTCGATATCTTAAAAGTCGCCCATCACGGTTCAATCACTTCATCCACGGAAGAGTTCATAGCTGCATATGAAATGAAATATGCGTTCATTTCCGTAGGTAAAAACAATTATTCTCATCCCCATGATGAAGTAATCAAAAGACTTGTTAAGAATAAGATTACACTGTATCGAACGGATAAATCCGGATCGATAACGATCAGGTATTTTAAGTACTTGGATTTTGGTTTAATCGAGGAATATCAAAATCAGGAAAAGATAAAATATCACTTAAAAAATTAAGCTGTTATGCACAAACAAGATAAACTTTGTTATAATAGATTAAAGGATTAAATCTTTAGAAACGGATCAAAACAACGATGAACCGAAATTGTTATTTGTTTTATGGCGAAGATCATTTTCTGATAAAAAAAGAAACCGATTTGGTTTTCAGAGAAAACGAAATCGATTTATCAATGATTGAAGTATATGATGGTGAAGAAGAGGGTGTTGATCAGGCGATAACCAACGCCATGACCCTGCCTTTTTTAGCTGATAAAAAGGGCGTTGTCATCAAGAATGCAATGTTCTTGTCAGGCGAACAAACAATTTCTGACGCTGAAGCGGATAAAATCATCAATTTTTGTGAAATGAAATTGGAGTGGACGGTACTTGTCATCCAAGCACCTTTCGATGTTTTGGATACTAAAGGCAAATTGGTGAAATATCTTACCAAGAATGTCATTACCAAGAAATTCGCCATCAATGATAAAGCCTTTGACGTTTACGATTATGTCAAAAAGCAATTGGCCAAACATAATCTCAAGATTCAACCCTTCGCCTTGACCCAATTTATTAATCGCGCTAACACCAACATGGATAACTTGAACAATGAATTGGAAAAACTTATCTACTATTCATACAACTTGAAAGAGATAAATGCGGATGTCGTATTTGAAGTCATCAACCGAGAAGTGGAAGACAATATCTTTGATTTGGTCAACGCATTATTGGAGAAAAACCAAGATAAGGTATTCAAAGTGTATTACGACTTGATTGATCATAACATCAAGAGCACACAGATAATATCGGTGGTTGCCAACAAATTTCTGGAAATTCTTTATACGAAGGCTTTGATGAATATCAAATATTCCAAAGTTGACATCGAGAAGTTTTTCGGATATTCCAGCGGCAGGGTTTATTATATGATGAAGAACGCCCAAGAAGTATCTGATGAGGTCTTGTTCGACAATATCAAAAGTTTGGAAGAACTAGATTTCAATATCAAATCCGGAAGGATTGATAAAGATCTTGGTCCTGAACTTTATTTTCTTGCGGGTAAATAAAAAAAAGCCCTCTGGCTTTTTTCTTACATAGCATTGACTTTGTCTGATAAACGAGACTTTTGTCTATTAGCATAATTTTTATGATGAATGCCTTTAGCAACGCTTTTATCAAGTTTTCTGTAAGCTAAGTTTAAAGCTTCGACTGCTTTTTCTTTATCGCTGTTTTTTGCTAGAACTTCGACGTTCTTAATCGCTGTCTTTAAAGAAGATTTAAAAGAAGCATTTGCTAAACGTTTCTTTTCGTTTTGAACGTTACGTTTGATTTGTTGTTTGTTATTAGCCATTATTTCACCTCCATTAGTAATCGCGTAAATATTTTAACAAATAAGTGACAAAAAAGCAACTAATAAAAATTATATTTTCCGTGTAAAAGTCTTTTTGTTTGGTTATTTTATTATTAAAGGTTTTTTGAAGGCAATATTTACCTTGTTTATCGTAAATTAGCCCTCAATTCAGGTAAATTCAGTTTGTCATATTTCAAGGAGGATTTTATGCCGATCATCAAAAGCACCGGTTTCGTCTTGGAACAACTCGAAGCCCTCAACAACAAGTATCTGCTGGCTAACGGTTATTTGGGAATCAGTGGAGTAATGGACTGTTTAAAACAGGCTGACCATGCACATTTAAAGGTTGGCGGGTTGGTGATGGATGATGTTGACGGAAAACGTTACGTCAGCGTTTTTAACCCTCTTTATACCGCAGTTACCGCCAGTGGCGTTTTGCTTCATCCGGCAAATATAAATCCCATTACTCATGAGCAGAGTCTTGATATTGACAATGGTGTTTTTTCGAAAACGACCGTTTACAATGTTAATGATACGGAAATTAAAATTTATAGTGAAAGATTCTTGGATCAAAAACATAAGAATTTCATCTATTCCAAAGTGAAAATATATACCAACAAAAGCATCGACTTAGAAATTACCCATGGTATTGATTTGGACATGTTGCCGAAGTATGACGATTTATACACATATGTAAAGGTTGAAAACAAAGAAGACATAATCCTTTCTGCGCGACTTGAAGAACTGGAGAAAGAAGTTTCAATATTCTATAGTTTTGAAAGAAACTTCCGTCATCGAAACAAAAACTCCAAAATTCAGAATCTCGAGACTTACAATTTAAAAACTGAAGCATTGCGCGATTATGAAATTATCAAGTATGTCGGTGTTTCGGTAGAAACAAGAAAAAATACCGAATACTTGGGTAATATGATCAGTAAATTCAAGAAGAACGGCTATAGCAACATTTTTGACTTAAACAAATCGTATTGGGAAAGACTGTGGAAGAACCGAAAAGTGGAAATCTATGGAAATGACCAAGTGGAGCGATATTTCCAGTACAATCAATTCCAGCTGATCAGTCATAGACCGCTTCAGGATAAAACAGTCGTTTCTCGATTTGGCTTTTCTGACAAGATCATAGACAATTCTTATGCCAACGAACTTTATGTTTTCAAATATCATTTGAACACCGATTTCAAATCCGCAAGAAGGTACTTGATTACCCGTATCAATCAACTTGAAGAAGCCAAAGATTTCGCTAAAGTTAATAAATTCAAAGGTGCACTGTATTCGGATAAAAATATAAATCTTTACTTGAATGCACTTATAACCATCAATTTGACCGATTATATCGAAAGAACCATGGATAAAAGCCTTTTGAACCTTGGCGGGTTGGATATGGTGCTTGAGACGGCTAAATTCTATATGAATTACATTAAATTGAATGACAAGAAAACCAATTATCAAACGCTGAATGCAACATCGCTTGACGAAAAAATTAGGGACGTCGACAATCCTGCCTTGCTCAATTACCTGATTCGCGATTGCTTCGGCAAGACTGCGAATCTAGTAGCTTTAGCCAAAGTCGATCGACGCAAGGAAATCGAGGAATTCCTGGCAAAGAATCAATATGACAAGTTGGTTGACAAAATCAGAGAAGGAAGAAGAAAACTCTATCTGCAACAACCGAACGTCAATAATCTTATTCAATACTATGACAAGTATTTCAAGATAGAAGACAAAATCAATTTTCCGGATTTGTTGAACCTGTTTTTCATCTATCCGGAAGAATTCAAGAACTTGGTCAAAAAAGAGACATTCCAATATTATAACAGATTGACCAATCCCGATGCTTACGGCAACTTCATTCTTGGTCTATGTTCGATTTGGGAAGGAATGGAAAAAGAAGCTAACAAGTATTTCAAGGCCTTTAATAGCCTGAACGTCTATGACAGTTCAAGCAAAATCAACCATCTCCAATCATATCTGGATTTAGGCTTGAGCGCCGCCTCTTATCATTTTATTGTTTATGGCATGGCCAAGTTGAGGCATGACCATTATCTCTTGACCGCTGATGCCTTGATTCCATCCGATGTCAGAAGATTGGAATTCAAGGTCAAGATTGCCAAGAACATAGCTACAGTCAAAATCAGAAGAAATAGCGCAGTAATAGAATGGAATGAAATGGAAGAACAGCCAGCTCAATAATAGAAAAAGCCAGATATTCGAAAGAATTTCTGGCTTTTTCTTTATATAAGGAAAATGAAATGAATAGCTATTAATTGTTTACCTTACGGTTGTTCAAGACTTTTTGAAGCAAAACCGCTCCAAGAATCAAGATGCATTTAATCAAGTCGTTGACGAAAGCCGGTACTCTTAAAGCTGAAAGCACTGAATCTATTGCATAAAGGACGACAATGCCGAAGAATGTTCCTTGGATGAAGCCCTTACCGCCGGCCATCGAAGTTCCGCCTATTGCGACTGCAGCGATAGCGTCCAGTTCAAAAGATTTGCCGGCTGTAGCCGTGTCGACGGATCCGAATCTCGCCACATATAGGAAAGCAGCGATACCTGTTAAAAGTCCAGTCAATGAGTAAATATATATTTTGATTCTATCGACATTGATGCCGCTTAGTTTTGCGGCTTTTTCATTTGAGCCGACGGCATAGACATAGCGTCCAAATTTGGTTTTTGTCATCAAGAACAACATCAATAGAACAATGATTATGAAGATCCAGACCAGGTAAGGTATTTTTAGGAAAGTTCCATATCCCAGATTTCTCAGGATATTGTAATAAGCTGCCTGGTTGATCAAGATCGGACCGCCCTGTCCTTGCTGAATAGTGAGTGATCTGAAGGCGGCCATGGTTGCTAGAGTAACTATAAATGAAGCAACCTTGGCTTTTCCGATAAAGAAGCCGTTGATGAAACCAAGTAATGTACCAACTAGAATAGCATATCCCAAACTCAACCAGACATTTTCTGTATTGTTGAACATGATGGCGGTATTTGCGGCAGTGAAAGCTAGAATTGACCCTACTGACAAATCGATGTTTCCGGAAATGATGACCATTGTCATACCTAAGGCAATGATGCCGATGAAAGTAGAAGACTTGACCAAAT
>JAQVFZ010000058.1 GCA_028697025.1 Candidatus Izemoplasmatales bacterium
TCAGGGTTCTTGAGTGACTTGATTCTGTGACCGATACCCGGAATCGGTACACCTTGTTTTTTCATATAGTTAAGGAACTCAGCCGGTGTCAGGTTATTGTCATCTGCATACTTGAAGTACTCAGCATGGCACCAATCCCAAGACAGCAACTATCGCAATAAACATTGACAAAATAGTCATTTGACGAGTTTTTTCTCGTTTTGTTAGTTCTTTCTTCATTTTTTCCCTTTCCAAGCCACTTAAAGTGGTCTCCTAAGTTAATTTTTATTCAATTATACGTTGCTTTTTATTTCTTTAATCTTATTATAATCGATTTCTTTCAACATCGCCAGTATCTGATTTTTTACGGCTGCATAATCGTCTTTATGGATTATTGAGGTGGTGGAATGAATATATCTTGATGGCATGCCGATGGTACATACTAAAACTCCTTCTCTGGTCAATTGAACCGCTGCTGCATCTGTTCCGCCCATGGAGTTATAGTATTGGAATTTGATATTGTTTTTTTGCGCAGTTTCTTCAATAAATCTTTTCATGCCTTGATGCAATAAAGCTTTTGGGTCATAGAATCTCACCATAAAGCCGGCACCTAATGTCCCGCCGACTTCACTTGGTTCGAATGTATCAGAACACGGTGAACAATCAACAGCGATGAATAAATCTGGTTGTAGCTTGAAAGATGAGGTTGTAGCTCCTCTTAAGCCCACTTCTTCTTGAACGTTTGCACCTGCATACAAACGACACTTTAAATCTTTTTTATCAACCGATTCCAAAATATCCAATGCCATCGCTGAACCAAAACGATCATCCCAAGCTTTGGAAAAAATCTTTTTTCCGTCTTTGGACTCTTTGTAATTGTTTTCGAAGACTACTTGCTGACCAATTTTTATTCCCATTTCTTTTGCGTGATTATAATCATTTGCGCATATATCCAAAAAGAAATCATCAAAGCTTGAGACTTGTTGGGTTTTGTTGTCCCTCAACAGGTGAGGTGGTTTAGCACCAATTACCCCTGGCACGAAACTGCCATCATCCAAAACAACATTCATATGTTGCGAGATTGCCACTGTTGGGCTGATACCGCCAATAGGAATTAATTTTATCATGCCGTTTTTGGTTATTTCTTTGACAATGGCCCCAACTTCATCCATGTGTCCGGCAATCATAACCGTAGGTCCGTCATAATCAAGATTGATTCCTCCAAATATCGAACCTAAATTATCTTCAACAACTTCGTCAGCCAATCTTTCCAATTCTTTTCTCATGTAGTTTCTGACATACTTTTCTTGTCCAGAAACTCCTGGCAAATCAACTAAATCACGATAGTACTTTTTCATTCAGTCTCTCCTTTATATTTCGCTTTTATGTAATAAATAGGTTTATTCTGGTGGGTAAATCTCATTTCAAATTCAGTTTGAACATTATCTTCGGGCAAATCCTGATATAAATCCAACACTACTTTTTCAATGACATATTCTTCACTGTCATTCAAAGTCATCATTGAATATTCAAACAGACAATAATTGTCGGTCTTTAGATGAATTGCTCCCGAAGGTTTCAAGATTTTTGCATACTTCCTTAAAAATATCGGACTGGTTAGTCTCCGCTTTTCTTGTCTTTTCTTTGGCCAAGGATCAGAAAAATTAAGATAAATATTGCTAATCTCATTGTTAGAGAAAATTTCGTCTATATGTTGGGCATCAAATCTGATTAGTCTTAGATTCGGAAGTGATTTATAAATCATTTTTTCTAAGGCTCTTACTATTACAGAATCGAACTTTTCAATGCCGATATAATTTATTTTAATGTTATTTTCTGCTTTTTCATATATGAACTTACCCTTGCCAGAACCTATTTCCAGTTCAATCGGATTTTCATTCTCAAATAGACTATTCCAGATGCCAGAATGTTTTTTTGGTTCTTTTACAACGTACTCGGGATATTCGGAAAGCAATTCTGTAGCGTAAGGAACTTTTCTCAGTCTCATCGTTTAGGCCCCTGCTAACATCACTATGCTTTCTGCGTAAATTGCTGCAGCGGTAATCATGTCTTTTATTACCAAATATTCGTTCGGTTGATGTGCCAAATCTTCTTTACCAGGTAAGTTAGGCCCAAAAGCCACGGCTTTTTTAAGGACTCTTGCATAAGTACCCCCGCCAATACTCATAATCTTAGAATCATGATCTCCTGTATATTTCTTATATGCTTGATGGAGAGACTTCACTAATTCGTCCTCAGGTGAAACATAGTGAGGTGTCGAATTCCCGGTCAAATTATAAGAAAGTTTGAACTCCCCAGCTGCTTTCTTAATTTTCGCTTCTCCCTTGTTAAAATCATAGTTCTTTGGATATCGGATATTCAAACCTAATTTCGCTTTCATTCCATCGTATACGACAAAACCGGTATTAAGCGTCAATTCCTTCATTTCTCTGTCGAAAACTTCAATGCCTAATTTTTTTCCATAATGATCGGCATTAAGATATTTGTCTATGAAATGAATCAAAGGATTCGTTGTATGATTTTTCAAGAAATTAACCATCAAATAAATAGCGTTGTTTCCTAAATGCGGCCAAGCTGCATGAGCATTCTTGCCAAAGACCGTGTAAGTATTCTTATATACCGTTCCATGAGTTTTTGTATCTTGCAAATATTTAATAAACTCTTTTTGCAAATTCTTTTTTACAACGACCACACATTCATCCGGTACAACATTATATCTTTCTCCCGCTTTTAAAGATTCAATCAAATCATCTTCAAAATCACCTTCCAGATCAAAACTATAAATTCCCTTCTCCGCATATATCAAAGGAAATTCTGCGTCAGGAGCGAATCCTAAATCAGGCATCTTTTCGTTTTCCAGGTAACGTGTGATACACCTCATGCCACTTTCTTCGTCACATCCCAATATCAACCTGACTTTTTTATTCAATTTGATATTTGCGTCTTTAATCATTTTCATGGCGATATATGCGGCAATTGTAGGCCCTTTGTCATCCATAGCGCCTCGAGCATAAATTTTCCCATCCGCTTCATAGGCTGAAAATGGAGGATTGTGCCACTTACCTCCAGCTGGAACAACGTCAAGATGTCCTAAAACACCCAAAACTTCTTCACCGTCTCCGATTTCAATATGCCCGGCGTAATTATCGATGTTTTTAACGACAAATCCGTCATCTTTGGCTGTCTTTAACATAAAGTCAAGAGCTTTTTTTATATCTTTGCCAAAAGGAGCCTGTTTATTGCTTGGCTCAAATTTTTCCAAAACAGTAGGAATTTTCAACAACCTCTTCACTAAATTAACATATTCATCTTGATACTTTCTTGCGATCTCTAACCAATCCATAGATTTCACACCCTTTCATGAAATATTTTACCATAAGGAAAGGTATTTTTAAAGAATATGACCTAGAAATATGGGATAAAAATAGATTTATTTGACAATAAGATAAGTTAAAGTATAATATTATAATATAAAACTTAAGTTTTATTTTAGAAATGCAGGTTGAAAATATGGTTAGAAAGATTGAAATGAAAAATCTTACCTGTTCCAACTGTATCGCTAAAGTTGAAAGGCGCACAACAAGACTCCCTTATGTTAACTCGGCGTCATTCAACTATGCTAAACAGATTTTACTGGTTGATTTTAAAGATGATTATGATGAAGACAAGGCTTTGAAAGAAATTAAGGCGATTGTCGATGTATTAGAGGATAATATTATTACCCATTATTACGAACAAAAAGTCGAAATCAAGAAAACTAATTTCTTCTTTGAGTATAAGTTCGTTCTTTTCGGTGTCTTGTTGATTTTATTCACGTTTTCTTCGTATCGAATTATTCCTTTTGTCAACCAAGCCCTTAATACTGACCTTGCCCATATAAAAGGACTCACTAAAGATATCCTCTATTGGATCGGATATTTATTCCTGATTTCCAAACTTCTTTTCATCCAAATTAAAGGGATTAGGAAATTTGATATTTTCAATGAAAACACTTTGATGATTATCGCTACTTTTGCGGCAATGTGGATTGGCAAATATGAAGAGAGCGTAGCTGTCGTAATCCTTTATTCTTTTGGAGAATATCTGCAGAATCGAGCAGTTGAGAAATCAAAAAATGAAATCTCATCCTTGATAAATTTAAAAGTTGATTACGCAAATGTTCTTGTTAACGACAAAGTGATTATTAAAGATCCATCACAAGTCAAAATTGGCGATGTAATCATTGTTAAAAATGGCGAAAGAATTCCTATGGATGGAAAAATAATAATGGGTTCAACATCCCTTAATACTTCAGAGTTGACTGGAGAAGCAAAACTAAAAACCGTTAACGTTGGCAGTGAAGTTTTGTCCGGGAATATTAACGTCGGTGATGTCATCCAAATTGAAGTAACACAAGAATATGAAAATTCAACCTTGGCAAAAATTATCGATTTAATCGAAAATGCGACGAATAAGAAGTCAAAGAGAGAAATGTTCATTACCAAATTCGCTAAAGTTTATACCCCGATCGTCGTCGGTTTAGCGGCTTTATTAGTCATTTACGGATTAATTTGGCATCGAGTGGATATTTACGATTATATCTATCGTGCCGCCATCTTTCTAGTAATTTCTTGTCCATGTTCACTAGTATTATCAGTTCCTTTAAGTTACTATGCCGGTATCGGAACAGCGGCGAAGAATGGAATTTTATTTAAAGGTTCAGCTTACTTGCACGCAATTACCGAAGTAGAATTGATTGCCCTAGATAAAACCGGCACATTGACCCATGGTGATTTCTTCGTCAAGCAGTATAGCAATATGGAAACGTTGATGCTTGCGGCTTCGATAGAAAGATTCTCAAATCATCCAATTGCCAAAGCTATTGTCCAATTCAATAATTTCCCTCTATATAAGGTTGTCAACGTCAAAGAAATACCGGGATATGGTATCAGTGGTGAAATTGACGGCAAAGTTTTATTGGCGGGCAGTCGTAAATTGATGGAACAAGCAAATATCGAAATAACTGAAGAAAAATTCCCGATAGGCTCATATACATTCGTAGCTTTTGACGGCGAATACATTGGTTATATCGTCGTAAAAGACGATTTGAAAGAAACTTCAATGGAAACCGTCAGAACTTTCACGAAAACATACGATACCGTCATGCTGACAGGAGATAACGAAAATTCTGCCCGAGACATTGCAATGCAATTGGGCGGAATTGAATATTACTCTGAATTACTTCCTGAAGAGAAATTGAGTAAATTCAATGACATTAGGACAAACTCGGTATCTTTATTTGTAGGAGATGGAATAAATGATGCTCCTTTATTAAAAAACGCGGATATCGGCGTGTCTTTAGGAAGTGCAACCGATTTGGCCATTGAGGTAAGCGACGTCATAATTATCAACAATGATATTCGACTATTGGACAAAGCGATTAAAATTGCCAAGAAAACAAGAAATATTTCCACTCAAAACATCATATTTTCTTTAATTGTAAAAATCCTGTTCTTGGTAATGTCAGCTTTTGGCTTAATGTGGATGTGGCTTTCAATCTTCGCTGATGTCGGAGTGGCAATCCTTTGTGTTTTGAACGCTTTAAGAGTTATATACCAAAAAAAATATTTAATTGAATAAATAAAACCTCTCGAAAATTCGAGAGGTTTTTGCTATTTGTGTTTGATGACGGCGTATTTCTTTTTACCTTTTCTGATAATGGTATATTTACCATGCAGAGCTTCTTTTTTATTGACTACCATTAGCACATCAGAAACCTTGATTCCGTTGACTGTGATGGCATTAGCTGTAATTAGTTCTCTGGATTGTCTCTTTGAAGAGGCGAGGTTCAAATCTACTAAACAATCGACCAATAGAGCGTCTTCAATCATTTCCATTGAATCAAGATTGCTGAAACCCATCTCAACCTCCTCAAGATCAAGACTGCCGACTTCACCACTGAATAAAGCTTCAGTAACGCGAAGAGCTTTCTTTAACTCGTTTTCTCCATGAACGATTTTCGTTATCTCTTCAGCCAAGACTCTTTGTGCCAAACGTTTTTCAGGTTCGGTCTGAATCGATACTTCTAATTCGTCTATTGCTTCTTTCGTTAAAAAAGTAAATTGTTTAAGCCTATTTATGACGTCTTGATCGGCGGTATTTATCCAGTATTGATAAAATTCAAAGACGGAGGTCTTGAATTTATCCAACCAAACAGCGCCTGATTCTGTTTTACCGAATTTAGTTCCATCAGCTTTGGTGACCAACGGGAAAGTAATCCCGTATACTTTTGCATCAACTGTATGTATTTTTCTTATTAACTCCATTCCGGCAGTAATATTGCCCCATTGATCTTGACCGCCGATTTGCAATACGCAATTGTAGTTTCGGTACAAGTGTTCAAAATCCCAAGCTTGGATGATTTGGTAAGAAAACTCTGTAAAAGATATGCCGTTTTCAATTCTAGACTTAACCGAATCCTTACTCATCATGTAGGCAACATTGAAATGCTTACCTATGTCTCTAAGAAATTCAATGGCATTCAATGATGATAGCCAATCATAATTATTCACAATCGTGGCTTCAGGCAATAAATGTCTCGCTTGTCTTGCAATGCCTTCAGCGTTTTTTAAAGATTCTTCAATACTTAGTAATTTTCTTTCCTGACTCTTAAAACTTGGATCGCCGATAAGACCGGTTCCGCCGCCGATGACAAGAATTGGTTTATGGCCATGATTTTCCAGTCTTTTAGCGACAAGGTAAGCCAAAAGATGACCGATATGCAAACTATCTGCTGTCGGGTCAGCTCCCAAATAAAAAGTCAAGCTTTCTGTATTAAGTTTATCTGACAAATCATCATCAGTTTGTTGGTAGAGTAGTCCTCTCCACTTTAAATCTTCGTATAAATTCATCCTAATTTTCTCCTTTTCAAAATAAAAATCGCCCCTTTGTTAAAGGACGATTAAATACCGCGGTACCACCTTAATTCACTTTTTTTAAAAAAGCGCACTTGTAAAGATAACGGTTTTACCGTGCCTTTATGGCAAGACTCCTGAGTGTAGTGAATGATAGCTATTTATACGACTTTCACCATCCGTCGTCTCTCTGAATAAATAGGGTTATCTTTCTCGCTCAATCGCAGTCTATTTAGTTGTTTCTCTTAAAATTATGTTATGAGGTAATTCGTTGAACTTTTCATTGATGGTCTGTCCATCAATTTCCAACTTCAACAAATGCATTGCTTTTACACCAATATCAATGATTGGAATATCTACACAAGATAATTTTGGCCTTGATAGTGAAGCGTATTTGGTGTTTTGGAAACCAAAGACAGAAATATCTTGAGGGATCTTAATGCCTTTTTCAATCATGCAGTTAATGAATGAAACGGCAATCGAATCTCTAACGGCAACAACACCATCGATTTTGTGACCCTTTTCTCTAAACAATTCATTGAAGTGAACTGTATTGACGACTATGTCACCACTAGTACGGAAAATGTTCATAGGTAGAGACGCTTCTTCCATCGCTTTTTGATATCCAGCTTCCTTGAGGTCATTAACCATATACTTACGTGCCGTCGTCAGCAAGTAAATGTTTTTTCTTCCTTCTTCAACCAGTTTTTTTGTTATTTCATATCCCGCTTTGTAGTAATCAATGGAAACTGTAGTTAAATAGTCATCGTATGGGTATACTGTATTGGCCAAAACAACAGGGATTCCATATTCTTCCTTTATGATTGTCAGGGCTTTGTATTGTTGTTCGTTAATTTCATCATTCATATAAAGGATTCCGTCTGCCTGT
>JAQVFZ010000059.1 GCA_028697025.1 Candidatus Izemoplasmatales bacterium
GTGCTCTTCCGATCTCATAGTCGGCATGCCCTGGGCAGTCAACGTGTGCATAGTGACGGTTTTCTGTAGAGTATTCAATGTGAGAAGTATTGATAGTGATTCCTCTTGCCTTTTCTTCTGGAGCGGAGTCGATTGAAGCGTAATCTCTAACTTCAGAAAGGCCTTTTCTTGCTAGTACAGTGGTAATAGCAGCAGTTAATGTGGTTTTACCATGGTCAACGTGGCCGATAGTACCAATATTAACATGTGGTTTAGTACGTTCAAATTTAGCTTTAGCCATTTTTTATATTTCTCCTTTTATTATAATTTTTTCGCTTTTTAGCATGTGTTTATCGATAATATTTTATAACAATCTCTATTATTTTGCAATAATTAAAATCTTTAAGTACTAATTATTGCGTCTTTTGATGATTTCTTCAGCAATTGTCTTAGGACATTTTTCATAATGTGAAAATTGCATTGTGAAGGTTGCACGACCTTGTGAGTTCGATCTAAGAGATGTTGCGTATCCGAACATTTCGGATAGCGGAACTTTAGAGGCTACTTTTTGGGCGTTTCCTAGTTTTTCCTGACCTTCGATTCTACCACGGCGAGAGGTTAAGTCGCCGATGACGTTACCGATATAATCGTCCGGAGTAACTACGTCAACGCTCATGATTGGTTCAAGCAAGGTTGGAGCGCATTTTTCCTTAGCTTGTTTAAGGGCCATGGAAGCTGCGATTTTGAATGCCATTTCACTGGAGTCGACTTCATGATAGGATCCATCATAAAGCGTTGCTTTGACATCAAGTAATGGGTATCCGGCAATTACACCGCCAGGCAATGACTCTTCAATCCCCTTGTTGATGACGTTGATGTATTCTCTAGGAACTACACCGCCGACAATTTTGTCAACGAATTCATAGCCTTTGCCAGGGTTTGGTTCAAGTTTGATCCAAACGTGACCGTATTGACCTCTACCACCTGATTGACGAATGAAGCGTCCTTCGAGGTTAGCTTCTTGGGTAATGGTTTCACGGTAGGAAACTTGTGGGTTACCAACAGTGGCTTCAACTTTAAATTCTCTTTTCATTCTGTCAACGATGATTTCCAGGTGCAATTCACCCATACCGGAAATAATCGTTTGACCTGTTTCTTTATCAGTATATGTTCTGAATGTTGGGTCTTCTTCACTTAGTTTTTGTAAAGCAACCCCCATCTTTTCCTGATCTTTTTTAGTTTTTGGTTCAATAGCTACTGAGATAACTGGTTCAGGGAATTTCATTGATTCCAAAATGACATGGGAGTTTTCTCCGGCTAAAGTGTCACCGGTAATGGTGTCCTTCAAACCTACGGCCGCAGCGATATCGCCTGAATAAACTTCATCGATCTCAGTTCTTGAGTTCGCATGCATCTGTAAAATTCTGCCCAATCGTTCTTTTTTGCCTTTAGTAGTGTTCATAATGTATGAACCTTTCTTGGCAACTCCAGAATAAACTCTAAAGAATGTAACCCTACCCACGAATGGGTCAGTCATAACTTTAAACGCTAAAGCCACAAATTCTTTATCATCATTGTGCTCGATGGTGATAACATCATCATTGCGATTGAAGCCTTGAATTTGCGCAACTTCAACCGGGGATGGTAAATAATCTATAACAGCATCTAAAACAAATTTAATTCCTTTATTTTTGAAAGCTGAACCACATAGTACAGGGAAGAATCCTACTGACAATGTCGCTTTTCTGATTGCACTCTTTAGCGATGCGGCAGATATTTCTTCACCTTCCAAGAACATCAACATCAATTCTTCGTCGAAATCACAAAGTTGTTCTACTAATCTTGATCTTCTTGCGGCAGCTTCCTTAAGTAAATGATTTGGAATATCAATTTCTTGGTAATTTTCTTCCGGACCACCATCAAAGTGGTATGCTCTCATTTCTACTAAATCAATTATTCCTGAAAAATCATCTTCAGCGCCAATCGGCCATTGAATAGCCTCGGCTTTTTCTCCCAAACGACGATGGATGGAATCGATTGCAGCACTGAAGTCTGCACCTACCTTATCCATTTTGTTGGCAAAAACAAGTCTTGGAACCTTATATTCATTTGCTTGACGCCAAACTGTTTCCGTTTGCGGCTCTACTCCAGCTTGTGCGTCCAATACCGTTACAGCACCATCCAATACACGTAATGATCTTGAAACTTCCACAGTGAAGTCCACATGTCCTGGGGTATCAATGATATTAACTCGGTGATTTTTCCAGAAAGCTGTAGTAGCTGCGGCAGTAATGGTAATTCCACGTTCCTGTTCCTGTTCCATCCAGTCCATTTGAGCGGCTCCGTCATGGGTTTCACCCATCTTATGGATTTTTCCGGTATGATACAAGACTCTTTCTGTAGTTGTGGTTTTACCAGCATCGATATGTGCCATGATACCGATATTACGTGTCTTATCTAAACTATATTCACGTGCCATAACTTAATCCTTCCTTTAATTAAAATCTATAATGTGCAAAAGCCTTATTAGCTTCGGCCATTCTATGCATATCTTCTTTTTTCTTGACTGATGCTCCTTGATTATTACTTGCATCAACAATTTCTTTTGCTAGTCTTTCTTCCATGGTTTTCTCATTACGAGAACGAGAGTATTGCACTAACCATCTTAATCCTAAAGCTGTTCTTCTATCCGCTTTAACTTCTCCCGGAACTTGATAGTTCTGACCACCGATACGGCGGCTTCTAACTTCCAAAACCGGCATGATATTGTTTAAAGCTTGGTTAAATACTTCCATCGGTTCTTTTCCAGTGATTTCATTAACTCTAGTAAACGCATTATATAGGATATTTTGAGCCACACCTTTTTTCCCGTCTAACATAATTCCATTGATTAGTTTGGTAACTAACTTTGAATTATAAATCGGATCTGGCAAGACATCTCTCTTTACGATTTTACCCTTACGAGGCATAAGTAATTCCTCCTTTCAAAATTCTTCAACTTATTTTAAAATTATTTTTTTGCTTTTGCATCTTTTTTAGGTCTTTTTGCACCGTATTTTGAACGGCTTTGCATTCTTTTGTCAACAGCAGTTGTATCCAGTGTTCCTCTAACGATATGATAACGAACACCAGGTAAGTCTTTAACACGTCCACCACGAATCAATACAACGCTATGTTCCTGTAAAGAGTGTCCGATACCAGGGATATATGCGTTAACTTCACCACCATTTGATAAACGAACACGGGCATACTTTCTTAGAGCTGAGTTAGGTTTCTTTGGAGTCATAGTCGCAACTCTGACACAAACACCACGTTTTTGTGGAGAGCTAACTTCAGTGTATCTCTTTTGTAAGCTGTTGAAGCCAATGTTCAATTGCGGTGCCTTTGATTTTCTTGTTTTGTCTTGGCGTCCCTTCTTGATTAATTGGTTTATAGTTGGCATGTATATTCCTCCTTTCATACCCACACACCCGGGAGGTGCGCTTGTCTCATTTTTATAAGGTTGCCTGCGCAACCTACTAATAATTAAATATTAAAGCAAAAGTATTATACACCACTACACTAGGTGTGTCAAGTCTTTCTTTCTACAGAAATTTTCAACCTCTAATATTATATATTATTATAAAAAAAAATCAAGTAAAAAGTTTATGACTTTTACTCAATTTTTAATACATCATACATTTCGCCATTTAAAGTAATGGTGAGAGGTTCTTCGCTTGTTCTCTCTACTTTGAATAAGGTGTAATGGAAGAGTGGATAAACAATCAAACTGACGTTTTGTTCGCCGATAACCAATGACTCGTAGCTTTTTAGGTCATCGTTAAATAACAAGAAATAAACTTCTTCTTCATAAACAAATGATTTGATCGTTAAGAGTTCGTCTGTATGACTGCCAATGAAATAAGTCACGTCTTCCGATACTCCGCTTTCGATATACCCTCCCAAAAATTTGTGGAAGACTGTAAAACCATAATTAATGGCTTGGTTATCATCAATCTCTTTATAGACAACAACGGTGAAATCGTCTTGATTAATTGCCTCTACATAGCTACGGTCAAGCTTGAGTGGAAAAGATTCGATATGGAATGTTGCCTTAGGCCAAAAAGAAAAACTGGTCAATAATAGCAAAACCAAAACGGACAAAAAAGTATAAATCAACTTCGATATCAAGTTTTTAGCCTTTTTTTTGCTGAACCATACTGTCCATACTGTAAAAACCAAGTAGAAAATCCCTAAATATCCTAACCACATATAATTTAAATTTCTTTCTTTTTTCTAAATAATAGTATAACATAAAATTTTCTTGATTGGCAAAAAATCATTATTTATCGACCATGGGCACAAATCTGACTGTACCTAGCGAAACTTTACTGATTCTATCATTTAGTTTTGTAATCAAGTAAAGCTCTTGAAAATGACTGCCCCCAACCGGAATCACCATCTTACCGCCGACTTTCAATTGTGCAATCAATTTATCCGGTACATATGGCGAAGCGCAAGAAACTATTATTTTGTCGTATGGGGCTTCGTCTTCCCAACCCTTATATCCATTGCCCCAAAGCAAACCGATATTTGTGAAACCCAGTCCTTGAAGAATGTTCATGGCTTTTTTGTGGAGTTGTTCAATAATCTCAATACTAAAAACTTTCTTGACTATCGAAGCCATGATTCCCGTTTGATAACCGGAACCAGTGCCGACCTCCAATACTCGATCGTCTTCTTCCAAATTCAGACTCTCGAGCATTATCGCTATGCAATATGGTTGAGAAATCGTCTGGTTGTGGCCGATTGAAAGCGGATAGTCTTCATAAGCTACCAAAACATCTTCTTTACCCACAAAAAGATGTCTTTTCACTTGGCAAAAGGCGGTTAATAAATTTCTGTCTCTGATATTTCTTGCGATTAATTGTTCCTGGATCATTCGTTCCAGAGCACTATCAAAAGAATCCATAATAATTACCTCACCTTAATTATAATCCTAATGGAACGATTAAGAAACTTATTTGTCAATACAAATTATACTTTACAAAAAAATAATCTATGATATACTATTAAGGCTGGAACAGGAAGTGTTAATTATGTTTTTACAAGCTCAATTATTTGAATTTAAACACCTTATTGGTGTTGCGATAGTATTTTTGTTCTTTTTGATTGTATCGACTTTTTTAAAGAAGAATAATTATGATAATAAAGAAAAGGTCATCATCGCTTTCACCGTAATCTTTTATATCTTGGAAATTGTCAAAATAGGATATATTATCTATCTTGATAAAGCTTATCCAATCTACCAATTGCCGCTGCATTTATGCTCATTGCCTTTATATTTATACCCGTTGATGCTGATATTCAAGAAGAGTGAATTTGTCAATAAATACATTATCCCCGCCGCTTACAGTTTGGTAATGATTGCCGGGATAATGGCTCTTGCCCTTCCCACTAACATCCTCGGTAACGATACGAATTGGTTACCTTTAAAAGATAATATCTTACCGATAATTTCCTTCTTCTATCATGGTTTAATGGTTTTCTCGTCAATCTATCTCTTGAAATCGAGATATTACAATTTCAAGATGTCCGATTACTCCAAGAGCATGACAGTCGGTATCATTTTTGCTGGTATAGCTATGATTGCCAACGTCATTCTCGATAAGGACTTCATGCTGCTAAACTATGGCACAGGTTCGCCGCTGGCATTTATTCTTGAAATTTCCAAACCGCTTTATGTTTTTTCAATGATTGGTGGTTTTGCCATTTTAATTGGATTTGTTGTCGTCATTACCGATTTACTTACCAACAAGTTAAGATTGAGAAGAAAAGTAAATTCATAAAAAATAGAGAAATAAGGCACAGATTTTTGAAATCTGTGCCTTTTTAATTCATGAAAATCAACCCTTAATGATATCGATGATATTGTCTAAATCCAGTAATTCAAAACTGATTATCCAAAGATTTTTGTAGATGAAATCTTCATAATCTTCAGCTTTTTCGCCCTCTTCAAGCATTTCTTCTTCTAGTACCTTAGCACTTTCAAATTCGAAAATGATGCCACTCGGTAATATTGCGTCCTCACTTTCCTTGATGATATGGACGTTGGCCAATGCTTCAATTCCATATTCTTCCTTAAACTCATCCATTTCTTCCTGATCGCCCGATTCAACCACATATCCCTCTTTTTCCAATTTGTTGATTGCGGGTCCAGCAGCGTTGCATCCCAATAATGCCAAAGCTAAAAACATTACCAAAAATGTTGATAGTAATTTCTTCATCCTAATTCTCCTTTTCCTTGCAGATGAATTATCATTACATAAAGATAAATCAAATGCTATTGTTAATCACTATTATAAGTCAAAATGCCAAGAGTTTCAATCCTAAAAAGCCTCAATATAATTCATCTGGTGTTTTTCTTCAATGATTTTGTCTCATACATGATTTTATCAACTCTAGCTATCAGATCCTTGATTGATAAATGTTCGTTTATATCATAAACATCATAGCCGGAACTGTAACTGATACTTGCAGGAAAAACGCCTGAACTATTTAATGAGTTAATGTTGTTTTTAAGTTCCAACAAACAATTCTCAATTTCTGAAGTTGTTCTGATATATTTGATAACTACAAACTCATCGCCGCCGATTCTAGCGATATAATCGTTTCGTTTAAAACTTTTCACCAATAGTTCGGCGAATGCTTTTAAAACTTTATCGCCTTCCAAATGTCCATAATTGTCGTTAATGACCTTAAGACCGTCCAAATCCATTAAAGTTACCGACAATATTTTTTCCTGTTTGTCCAAATAAACAATATTGTCTATATGATTCTCAAAAGCTCCTTTATTCATTACCCCAGTCAAGTAATCGATGGAAATGAGTTTTGATTGAATAAAGATATAACCGACAAATATCGAAAATGCTAACATCGGCCATATCAAAAGCAAGCCATAATTGAAAGCTTGAATCAAACCGCCTATCATCGGTGGGACTGTAAAGAAAACCAGCGGATACAATTTGTCGCTTCTTAACCTGGAACGATTCTTTAAAACCATGAAAATTGGCGCAAGCATATAGAAATACTGAAGAACTATCGACAAAAAATAGATTTGCCCGCGTTGATAAATGTTATTTTGGGCAATGTCAAAATAAAACGGCCAAATTAAACTGCCTAAAGATAGGATGATATTTATAATCATCGGTATCAGATAGAGATGAAAATATAGACTATTCTTTGGTTTTTCCCTATGGATCAAAAAATAAGAATAAATAAACCATATCACCGCTATTACTGTTGGAAAAGCATAGATCAAGACGGAAAGAACCCGGATTAAAACTGCATTCCATAACCCTTCGATGCCGGATAAATATTCATGAGCAATATCGATTACAAGCATCATCATGGAAAAAAGCACTATCCTGAGATAGAGCTTTTCCGCAAAGATATTATTTTGCGGATGCTTGAGCATGCTGATGAAGATGGTAATCAAGATAGCTATGGCAAAGATGTAAAGATAGATCATTTGTTCCATAGAGTAAGTTCTCCCAATATTTTGGATAAACAAGCAAGAAAATCTTATTTTATAATATTATACTACATTTCCATAAATTCCTTGTGTAAAATGAAAAAAAATCTCCAACTATAAAAGTTAGAGATTCTTTTTTGAAAGATAGCCTGGCAATGACCTAGTCTCGCACGTAAGTACTACATTCGGCGCTGAAGTGCTTAACTTCTGTGTTCGGTATGGATACAGGTGTGTCCACTTCGCCATCATCACCAGACTAAAATC
>JAQVFZ010000005.1 GCA_028697025.1 Candidatus Izemoplasmatales bacterium
ATCGTGACTATTGAGGAATTAGACGCGTTTTGCAATTAAAAAATAACGTTTATTGTGAAGTATGAGATTAATGGAATCAAAATCAATGATTGATCTCATATTTCACACGATATAAACCATATCGAGTAAAAAAAAACTAACGTTTGGTGATAAAAGTTGATATTTGAAATTGTTCATTTTAAAATATCGGTTATTCCTTTATCATTTAAGTAATTTTTGTAGTTTATTGTTTTTGTGTTTTTCATAATTCTAATGTGTAAATCTTCTATCATTTTATTTTTAGCTATAATATGCTGCCGATGATTTTCAATATTTTCAATTGAAAGATGATTATATCGATAGACAAAGAAATTTAAGTAATGCTGTATGTTTTTAATTCTATAACCACAATGTTTGAATAAGTATCGTTTCAAATTACTATGAAATGAATCAATATAGTCCGTCGAATACAATTCAGTTGGCTCTCTTCGTGGATCTATGAGTTCACATTTATATTGATTCATAAATTGCTTCTGTTTCGGATTACCATCATGGACAAATCTTTCAACTGATTCAATATTAATATTACATAGTCTTTTGTAATCTTCAGGCATGGCCATGGCTCGTGAAGAAATTTTTGCGATACACGTACCACCTAAATCAATGAGTGTAATCACACATAACTGATTGAAAGATAATCCACGATAATCTAGCCCATCTTGTCTGATCAATTTATATTTCTTATCTCGAATTCTAATAAAAGTTTCATCAATGAGAATGATTCCATTTAATCTTACTTCGTCTTGATAATTCATAAGCGAATGAAAGACGAGATATCGATAGTAATGGGCGGTTTTTATATCTATTTTTAAGTTTCTTGCTATGACACTTAATGTGACATCATCTACCATATATCCAATGAACTTTTTAAATGTGTGTTCGCTTGTTTTTAGATACTTAATGGGAGAGTTATTTAAAATAAAAGTTTTCTTACAGGACTTACAATAATATCTTTGTACTTGTTTTTTTGATAAACCATTCTTAATTAATTGCTGTTCGGTTCCACATTTAGGACAAATGTATAATTTGGTCATAAGACGTTCCATAACGAGAAAAGCGAGCACTCTACCCCAAGGAACGTCGCCAAACAATTCGAGGGTAAAGTACTCGCTTTTCTCGTCCCTTATTAGAATTGTTTGGCAGATTTATTATACCATTTTTCAAGTTTGTTTACATTTGTTTTTTTAGTAAACGTATTTTGGCTAAATTTGGGTTAAAGGTAAAATCGTCATCAACTTTTATCACCAAACGTTAGAAAAAAAAATATCAGCATCAGCTGATAATTAGATGGTGGAGGGGGACGGTTTCGAACCGCCGAACCCGATGGGAGCAGATTTACAGTCTGCCGCGTTTAGCCTCTTCGCTACCCCTCCGTTTATTTTGCTATTACATTATAACAAAACCATATTTAAAATGCAACTACATTTTTCTAAAAATGACAATGGTGATTATTATGCTTTTTTGGCTTAAAAAGTTATATAAACTAATAAATCATGATATAATCTATAAGTAGCCTTATCTCAGGAGGAAATTTAGAATGATTATCGCTTTAATAGCCCATGACAAGATGAAATCGGAAATGATTGATTTCGCAAAAAAATATCAGGCAACCTTAAAAAAACATAATCTAGTCGCTACCGGAACAACCGGTCATAGAATTATTGAAGCCACAGGTTTAAATGTCAAATGTTTTCGCTCAGGCCCTTTGGGTGGAGATCAAGAAATCGGTGCGGAAGTGGCAAACGGAAAAATCGATTTAATTTTCTTCTTTCGCGATCCATTGACTGCACAACCTCATGAACCAGACGTATCAGCATTATTGAGATTATCTGATGTCTACAAAATACCTTTAGCAACAAATATCTCTACCGCAGAACTTATCGTTCATTCAATACATTAAAGGCTCTCAAACTAGAGAGCCTTTTTATTTAAAACTATAACAGGAATCATCATTTCATCCTTGATTAAACCAGCATGAGTAGCTTTGTGAATATGTTTGGCGTTTTGTAATCTAAAACTGTATTTATCAATAGCCAAAGAAAAGTAGTCCCCTAAAAAGCCTTCTGTTCTCGGGCTTTTTTGGCCCTTACCGAACAATTCCATCTTCAATAAATCTTGGCTTTTATACAAAATAAACTTATCTTTGAAATGTTTGTTGAAGGCATTTTCAAACTCTTCACGCTTATCATCTTTAATATAGAACGCTGTCGCTCTAGCTTCTATTGCTGGCTGATGAAGAAAGGTACTGGTTATGTCTTCATATTCCCAAAGGTTGATTCCTTCAATATCTATTTGTCCGTGGTCAGCGGTAATTAATACTAAAGTATCTTCATTGATTTTATCATATAAATATTGAATTGCTGAGTCTATTTCTTTAATATGATTTGATATAATTTCAGACTGAGTTCCAAATTCATGAAGAAAAGTATCAAGCTTATCCCAATAAGCATAAATGAAATTTTGTTGTCCATTACCAAGGGTCTTGATTACAGTATCGATCTGATCTTTAATGGTTTTGTGTTCCTTTATTCGAAATTCCGGAAAAATCTCATGTGTTTTTACATCTGGATTTTTTTCATTGATCAACTCATATATATATTTAACTTTAACGTATTTATCACTAACATTATAATCAAATTTATATAATTCGTCATAATAGTCTTGATTTAAAAAGAATACGACGTTTTTGTCTTCCTCTTTAACATATTGTTGCCATCCAATCCAACCTGTAGCCACTGGAGGCAAACCAGTAGTTGCGGTTGTTGTCGCTGCGACTGTTGTTGAAGGAAAAACTGTCGTTACATCTATAATTTTCTTTTTGTTTAAAAACTCTGATACTTCTTTGTGTTTGTTCAAAATTTCACTGCCCATGGCGTCTACAAGATAAAGTACAACATTCTTGTATTTTTTATCCAGTATTTTGTCAAGCGAATCCAATCCTTTATATCCCAAATTTACTCCATAAAATTTTAAAATGGAATTTGTTATACTCAGTAAAGAATTATCATAATCGGGAAACACGATATTCGCCATAAATTAAACCTCTTTTCTTGTTTTCGGTAAGAATTTAACTTTACTATAAAGAAAAGCTCCGACCAAAGCCGCGAGAACGTTACTTGCAAGCATTGCATACCAGATTCCCATAGGTCCCAAATCTGTATACTTGTTAGCCAATAATATCATTGGTAGTCTTAAAATCCATAACCTTGTAATCGCCAAAATGAATGACTTTTTCGTTTCTCCGCTTCCTTGAAACGCAGATAAATATACTTGGAACAAAGCCATCAAAGGTAAACCGATTCCAATCCAAAATACATAGGTTGTAGCGTGTTTAATTGTGTCTGAGTCCTTGCTGAACAAGTGAACTATCGATTCTGAAAAAGGCAACAAAATTATAATTCCCACAATCATCATGATTACAGAAATTACTATACCTTCTCTTACAGATTTTTTAGCTCGAGGAATGTTTTGCGCACCTACGTTTTGAGCAATATAGATAGCGACTATCGACGATACAGCAGATACCGGGAACATTACCAATGAAGAAATTCTATTGCCAATGTAAAAAGCTGCGGAAACGCTTGTTCCGTAAGCGTAAATCAATGAATTCAAGATAACAAAACCCACGGCTTGTATTGATTGGCCCGTGGAAGCGGGAATACCTATATTGAATATATCGCCTATAATCGTCTTATTCAATTGTTTAATATTGAAATTCACGGTCAAACTCTTTTTGGATTTCAATAAAAAGAATATTATTATCGGTAATATAACCGAGTGAGCTGTCACAGTAGATAAGGCAGCTCCCGTTACGCCCATATTAAGTGACAAAACCATAATTGGGGTCAGTATTATATTTAAAGCTATACCAATTGCATTGACAACGACCGGAGTTGTTGTATCTCCAGTAGCTCTTCTTACAGCTTCAAAGGCATACATCAAAAACAAAATCGGCAATTCAAAACTTCTTATCCTTAAATATGTAATTGCAAAGGTTAAATCAGATCCCTCTGCGCCCATCAATTTTAAAATATATGGAGCGGATAAATAAACAATTGCAGTAAAAAGAATCCCTAAGAAAACGGAAATATAAACAGTATTATTTGAATATTTCTTGGCAGTATCGTAATCTCCTTTGCCCACATACTGACCAATCAATGCATTACCAGCGACACTAAGTCCCATACCAAAAGAAATAAAAATGAAAAAGATTGGCCATGTTAGTGCTACTGCACTTTGCATAGAAGTAGCAAGTGATGTTCCAGCATCGGTAACTCCATCAACCATACCCAAGAAAATGCCATCAACAATATCATGAAGAGTTTTTAGTACATTGACCAGGAACACTGGAAAACTTAAATATAATAGTCCCTTCCAGATTGGATTTTTATAAAGAATTAAATTCGTTCGATCATCAATTTTTGTGTTCATAGACTCACCTTTTTTAAGAAAATAAATGTGGCGTACTGTAAAATCAGTACGCCACATCCATGCTTTACGCATAATATTTGTGAGTGGTGCCGAAAGCAGGAATTGAACCCGCAACCTACTGATTACAAGTCAGTTGCTCTACCAGATTGAGCTATTTCGGCATGGTGGAGGTTGACGGGCTCGAACCGCCGACCCTCTGCTTGTAAGGCAGATGCTCTCCCAGCTGAGCTAAACCTCCATTTTTCACTCGCATAAAGATTTTACTATTTATTAGTTTTATTGTCAAGAAAAAAAATTAAAAATCCTATTTTTTTTCTTGTTTAATAATTCACTCTAAGAACTGATATTTTTCGTTGAAAACTTTAATAAACACCGTTACGACCAACAAGTCAGCGCTACCGCCAAAACTCAAGTTATTTGCGATACAATAATCGTTTATTTTCATGACATCCTCAGTGTTATTTAAATCCAATCCCGCGAACATTTCTTTTATACACAAATACTTTTCATATGAACCAGCTCTTTGATACAAGGAAGTATCTTCACTATTGATGATAAGAAAAATCAAAGTTTGAATTTTTGAATAAGTGGATAAATCAAATAGCTTCTTTAAGGCTTCTTTTACTGTTGAAAAGCCTGACAATGCTTCTCCTCTTATGCCTTTAATAGAGTGTTCTTGAAATGCCTTGTCACCATAACTAGCACTAGAGTAATCATAATCCAAAAAGAGTTGTTTTGCAAATGATTGGCTTATATCAAAAATTGTTCTCTTTTCATATCTAGATAATTTATATCCTATACTTGAAATTATTAATCCTAAATTAAAAATTAAGCCCTTATAGGCGTTGACACCTTGAGTAGCTTTAAACATAGCTGTTTCAGCGCTTTTTCCTATACTTTGAAGATTTCTGATTAAGTCAATTTCCTTCAAATTTTTAAATGTTTCAAAAAACATCTCAATCAGATAAGGCATTATTGCTTCTTTTGCTTTTATCATCAATTCATAGTTCATATCTGGATGACTTCCCGATGTATAGGGAGTTACCAAACCAAATTTGGGATCGAGTTCTAACTCTTCCATTATACTCTGATTTAAAATTTGAGAAATGCTATTTTCATAAAACATTTTAGCTTTCTTATCTATTATATCTAATATCTCTAAGTCAGTATGTCTTTGATTCCTCATGCAAAAAGAAGCTTGATTATCGCAGATTATGCATTTTCTTTTTTGTTCCCTAATCGTTACAGTTCCATATCTATCATATACATCCAAGTCAATAAACCTACCCAACTTATGATGTTCTTCGATTGATATCATTTGTCTTTTTATCGATTTGGCCTCAAATCCATTTAATAAAATTAAAACAAAAGGACCATCACCATTTTGATGATAGTCGTAAGTAACGGATGGAAATGATTTAAGGATAAAAGAAAAAGCGTTGATCAAAAGATAAGATAAATAATTGTTCTTTTCTGTGCCGGGCATGTTTGCTTTAATGCTGACGACAGTTTCATAAAAGTTTAAGTACTCTTCTATAAGTTTTGATCTTTTCTCTCTTCCCGACAGTATGTCATCTAAAATATTCATCTTTAACTTTTCTCAAGACATCAAGATATGTGCCATCTCGATATTCGACATAACCGATGATTTTCTCGTCTGTTTCAATATGTCTTGGTACACCGGTAATATTATGCGTGATTGAAAGCAGTTCTTCAATTTTATATAATGTAAACGGACTATCTTCAAGTTTTTTCAAAAGATCTTTTCGCAATGGGTTTACCGCAATCCCTCTTTCGGTAATCAAAATGTCAATATCCGATCCTGGAGTCGTCACTGTCATAACCCGCTCTTTTATAATTGGTATTCTCGATTTAATCAATGGTGAAATAATTATTGATACTTTTGATCCATAAGCTATATCAGCGTGGCCGCCGCTACCGCCGATAAGATTGCCCAAAGAATCGGTAGTGACATTGACATTAAAGTCTAAATCTATCTCTGTAGCACCTAATATGACAAAATCTAGTTGATTACAGATTGGATTATCTTCAAAAGGATTTCCATACTCACTAGCAGACATCGCCAGATGGTTTTTATTCTTAGCAAATGAAGTCACGGCTTCCAAATCAAAACACTGAACATCATAGAGATTCTTGAACAAGTCCTTTTCCAACATATCTACATATGCTTTAGTGATTCCCCCTGAGGCAAAACTTCCTATTATGCCATTTTTAATCATAATATCTTCCACAAATTTAACGACTGCTAAAGATGTTTTTCCTGCACCTGTTTGCATGGAAAAACCATCTTTTATCAAACCAAGATAGTTCAACAAATTAGCGCAATCTTTAGCGATTTTTAACCCTATTGGATCCTTTGATACTTCAGTAGTTCCTGAAACAATGCCACCTCTGTCTCCGATTGAATCGATAACTAATACATAATCAACGTATCTGCCGTCAATTTGGTGAGCTACCAGGGTGTCTACTAACGTATCAGTCACTAAAACAACTTTTTTTGCATATTCTAAGTCACTGATAGCGTACCCTAATGTACCACAAGCACTCTTTCCAATCGCGCCATGGCCATTACCAAATTGATCGACTACCGGACAAGCAATAAAAGCAACATCTATTGCCAGATCTCCGCTTTCAATCGCTCTCGATCTTCCGCCATGAGTATTCATAATCAACTTACCCTGAAGATATCCTTGACTTATGGTATCGGCAACAGGGCCATTTAAGTAATTGGTATGAATATCAGTAACATTGCCATTCTTGATTAAATCAACCAGGTTTGTATAACTAGGAAAAATCGAACTTGGAGCGAGATGGATATTTTTTAAATCTCTTTTTTCTATTTCCTTCGCAACCAATTGAATGACTTTATCACCATTTCGCAAATGATGATGAAATGATAGAGTCATTCCTGATGTAATATTCAAGGCATTGAATACTTCATCGATATTGTGTAAAAAAACAGTTTCATCTGTTTTGCTCTTCTTAGAAACTGTTTTTCTTATTCTATTTAAATGTTCGTCGCTGGAGACAAAAGGTTTTAAATTATCAGGTATGAATCTTTTAACTCCATTAATCATTAACATCACCTACAATATTTCGAATATTTTTGCTTTTTCAATAATTTTTTCAGCTCGATTGATAATCGGTTTATCAATCATTTTTCCTTGGTATTGGAAAACACCATGCCCTGGTTTGCTAAGATTAATTTTTATTATCTCTTGAGCCCATTTAATCTCTTCTGGCGAAGGAGAAAAAACCTTGTTTATTGTATCCAATTGGTTTGGATGAATAGATGCTTTAGCTTTCATCCCTAGGCTCATCGCATAGGTGCTGTCTCGCAATAAGCCTTCCGGATTATTGATGTTTGTATATGGCGTATCAATTGGAATTAAATGATTAATTACGCTTTGATAAACGATTCTTGATCTTGCGTAGAATATTTCTTCACTAGATTCTGTTCTTTTTATTTCTAAATCGTTAGCTAGATCTTCGGCTCCAATAAATAATCCAATAAGCCTTTTGTTTTCGGCATATAAAGGCAATTCTTCTACACCTCTAGCAGTTTCAACTAAAGCAATTACTTTAGTTTCTGGCATGTTGTTCTTTGCTTCATATTCAGAAAGAAGTACAGTCAACTTGTCTGATGTAAGTTTATCCATCTTGGGAATCAGAAGATAATCAATCTTATTGGTTTTAAGAAGTTCTATATCTTTATAAAACCATTCGCTATCAATGGCATTAACCCTAAGAATTATCTGTTTAGGTAAAACACTCGAGTTTATTAAATAGTTTCTAACTAGATTTCTGGCATTATTTTTTTCGGAAATGCTGATGGCATCTTCCAAATCAAAAATGATGGCATCAGCAGAAAAAACATCGGCGTTTTGTAACATCGAAGGATTATTTCCCGGAATAAACAACAAAGACCTAAACATCTTCTTTCATCCTCTCAATCGCCGTCAGCAGCCGAGACTTGATAGTATAATCCAAAGCTCCTTTATCAACAACGACAACCTTCACATTTTTCAATCCTTGTTCAGTTAAAGTATCCTCTATCGTTTTAAGAATCTGATTATAGAAAAAAGCGCCGACAATACTATTGATCTCAATAGTGGTCTTGTCATTTGTTTCTACACTTATCAAACAATCATTGGATTCTTTGCTTCCTGCGATACCTTTCATAATTTTTACCTCTTCTTTGTTATTGCCAAAACTCGATTCATTTCATTTTTTACAATCATATAGCCTTCGTCCACTCCCATGCCTGGTTTAGCCAAACATTGGTCAGCCATGCAAGCGATGGCAATATTGGTCGTTACTTCAGAGGAAATATTTGTTTCATTGCAAGTACCACCGCAATAACTGCCGATACCTACTTTATTGCAATATACAATTGCCTCGCAAACATTATTGACTCCGCCTAAATCCGGTGTCTTTATTTGCAGCATATGTCCAGCTTTTTGATCAGCAAAATCAATTATGTCTTCCAATGTGTTGCACCATTCATCAGCTACTATTTCCAAAGTTGAATTTTTTTCGCCTATCATACGAGTTAAATCTTTTAGATATTTTATCGTATCTTCCTTATTGCCGCCATCAATTGGGCCTTCAATTCTCAAAACAAAAGGATGAGCTGCCTTTTCCAGTTCTAATAGATAATCAATGATTCTATCCAAATCATTGTTGAAAGCAATGCCGATGGTGCCATAAACGTCAATGTGCAGAACCGGTTTGTAATTTTCTCTGGTCCGGAACTTGATGATTCTATTCCTAATCCACTTCACATATTCCAGCAATAGCTCCCCGTTTTTCCCTAACTTCTTCTCAACATTGTTGATTAGGGCGTGAGGTAACACATCTGCTTCCTTAATAATCATCTTGTCGACATTATTATAACGGTCGTCTCCACTCTGAGTGAAAACAGGAATGGCTTTGTACTCTTTTTCAGTTATATTATACTCTTTTCTGATTACTTCTGCCATAGTCAGCCGGGAACTTTTAGCGACGGCCGATAGAAACGCCTGCGTTAAACCATATCTGATTGCCGTATGTAATTTTTTGCCATCAATGGTCATCCTATCAAATCTTTCAGCCAAAGGTCTAAATTGACTGACATCCAGACCTATCATAAGCGGCACTATTTTTTCTTCCAAGAAAGGAATGTAATTATCCGCCAAAAACAACGGATCACGTCCGCCAGTGCCTGAGTATTGTACTGCCGCACAATCACCGATTCCCACTTCACCGTTTTCCAATATCAACTGAATAGATATTGCTTCACCACATTGTCTGATTGTCCTAAACCCTTCTATTATCGGCGTTCCTTCATAAAAGAAGCCATCGTTAACGGCTCCGTTTTTTATTGCTTTTTGATCATCGAAGAAAAATCCAGTGTATGATTTTGACAATACAACATCTTTTATTTTCATTTTAAATTCCTCAAAGGTCTTCCTATTAATTTTCCCTTACTTACAGAGTAAATATCATCCACAGTCAATTGGAAAGAAATTTCTCTTCCTTCTGAATCTGCTCTTTGTTTAATTTTTTTATGATGGAATTCTTTAATTTCCTCAGACATTGCCAAGTTCCCAAATTCAAGAATCCTTATTCTGCCTTCGTTATCTCTTGCAGGGAAAACTTTACCTGCATTGTACTTGCTTGGCGCAAAAGGAATATCCATCAAACCTTGCTCAAAAGCTCTAACGGTACCGACAGCCAAGTCTCCTTCTCCCACTTTTAAAACAGTTTCGATTAAACAATTGACTTCTCTTTTAATTTGATCTATTTCCATTCTGAGATCATCACTTTCGGAAATAGTTTGGTCTTTTAACATATTAACTATGAATTTTGAAGCTTTTACACCTAAGCCATTAGCTTCCATAGTTGGAATACCGACGGATTCATGAGGTGATTTGGTTATTAGTTTAGTCGCTTTAGATAATGCAGCTACAGAAGAACTATAGGAAATTAGTGCCATAGCTTCAGCTTCGTCGCTTGGAAATCCGCCCATCCACTGATGGAAAACAGTTGATACCTCCATGTCTTTATAGCCAAAACGGTCAAGGTATTCGATTGTCTGATCGTACAAAGAATGAACTGCTGCTACATCTTGAACCAGATTTCCACCCATTCCATAACCGACAGTAATATTTTTGACTCCTTGTTCAGCTGCCAATAAAGCTTCAATAATCATTACAGTATTCGAAATTGCCGGTGGAACCAAAGTACCTGTCAAAGGGCCAAAAGGTTCACGATTTATCTTGATGCCTCTTTCTTCATAATAGCCGACCAAGCGGTCAACGTACTGCCAATTCTTGATCGATACTTCTAGAGGTATTGATTTTGCATAAGGAATATTATAGGATATGCCCCCTCCTTCATTCGACGTCCAACCGGCTGCATGTATAATTTCCGACAATAATCTTGCGTCTGGCGTACCATGTCTAGCTTCTACCGGCTTATCAACTGACTCAAGAACTTTCTTACAACCCGCAACCCCATGATTTACAGCTGGAAAGCCATTTAATAAAGCCCTACATTTTGCTTCAGATTCTTCTAAACCTTTTTGAGCTTCTTGATAACGATTATGTCTAGTGTAACTATCGATAGTTGAAGGTAAACAATCTGCTCCCGAAGCAGAAAGATAATTCAAAAGTTTGATATGCTCCGCCAAAACAGGTACACCACCACGAGGTTGAATCAGCGTATCATTTGCGACTTTAGCTTTATTCAAAACAATTGCAAAGTTTTTTTCTTGAGGAACATTTCTTAGGTATTCGACGGCCTTATCCAAATTTAATTCTGGATCATTACCAGTTGGCCAAGTCTTCAAAACCTCTAATCTTTGTTCCAAAAATTCTTGTTCCGTTAATTTTTTATTTGCTAGTTTCATCTTGATTACCTCTAATTTGGGTTATATGATTTTTCATTATTTTTAATGCTACCATCGGTTGAATTTTTGCCAACAACCCCATGGCGGACATAATATAGTCATGGTCAATCAAGAACTCAGGATCATTAGGTCTAAGTTCCGAAGGATTGTGTAGAATATTTGTAGTCTGACGCAAAATTTCATATTGATGTTTTGAATTGATTATTACTCCGCCCGATCCGATAACATAACTGACTTCAGATAAATCTTTTCCTGTTTGATTGAAAACTTTTCCCATCGGGGTCAAAACTTCGGTAATTCTGCCGCAATGTCTATGCATAGATCTGTATGCACACATTTCCGCCAAAAATTGATCGATAAATTCATCATGTTGATTTTCCGGTAACAATTTTACATTTTTATAACGACGATTGACTTCCTCAACGATATCAACGCCTTTTTCTTTATTGATGAAGTTAATTTCTCTTTCAGACAACGATTTGACAATTCCAGGAGCTGAGTATCTCATGCCTAAATCACCTTCTACAGTTCTTTTCGCAAAAGGTTCTTCCAAGCCTTGGACAATTACATCACTTCTTTTGGTTGAAGTGCATATGGAATATAAATCTGTTGTAGCTCCACCAATATCAACAACCACTATTTCTCCTAGACCACTTTCATCCAAATAACCTTCCGACAATAACTTGGCTGCTTCCAGCACAGCTGACGGTGTAGGTAAAATGACTTGATTAATCTCGGATTCGATTTTCTTGATTCCTTTAGCTTCGATAATTTGCTTTAAGAATATTTCCCTAATCTTATCTCTTGCACTATTGATGTTTAGAACGTTGATTGATGGCATGACATTTTCGCAAATGTGACCATTCATGTTATATTTTTTGAAAATTTCACTTATTTGATCTTGAGCGGATTTGTTCCCGGCAAACACTACCGGAATTTTTATCCCCGACTTGCCCAGCAAATCGGCATTAAAAATTACAGCTTCTGAATTACCGCCATCAGAGCCGCCAGCTAATAAAATAATATCAATATTCATATCAATAATCTGTTTGATTTCACTATTGTTCAAATGATGAGACAAAACCAAATCGACTTTCGCACCAGCACCGAGACAAACTCTCTTAGCGGCCTCAACAGTTAGCTCTTTAACTAGACCAATAGCGGCCATTTTTAGGCCGCCAGCAGCTGATGAACAAGCAATGATTTGCTCAAACTCAATTTTCTTGCCGATTCTATCAAATAGTTTTTTAAGAGCTTTTTGATAACCTTCTGTAATATCTGTTTCAACTGTCGTAAAGTCGGAAGCAGTTCCCAATATATCACATTTTTCAGAATCAACAGCACATAATTTGGTAAATGTTGAGCCAAAATCTATTAGCAAATAGTTTGCCATTTTACTCACCTAAATCTGTTTTAATATCTTTTAAAGCCTCGTCTATCGATGTTCCCGGTGGATAGATTCTATTGAATCCCATTTCTAAGAATCTTTTTTTAACTTCATTAAAGTCTTGCTTGCCGACGACGATATTTCCGCCAACATATAGAAGAATGTTTTCGATACCGGATTCGACACACTTATCTCTCATTCCTCTACAGTCAATTTCACCATGACCATATAAAGAAGAAACCATAATCATATCAGCATTTGTTTCTATTGCTGCGTTGATAAAATCTTCTTGCGTAGATAAAACTCCGATATTGACAACATTATATCCCGATTTGTTTAAGGTATATTCAATTATTTTATTTCCAACCGCATGTACATCGGCACCGATAACACCAATAACTATTGTTTTCAAACTAGTCTCCCCATACACTTGTAAGCGTTTTTATAACATATAACATTATAACATAATGATTATAAGATTTAAAGAAAAAATCTTAGAAATTAAACAAGCTCAATTACCTGATTTAAACGTTGAAAGAAAGCACGAATAGATAGTCACTCAATCTGTTTAAATATTTCTTTGCCGATTCCAAATCTTCTCTTTTTGTATAATCGACAAACGCATTTAGTTGTCTTTCGGCTTTTCTTGCCAAGGCACGAGCATAATCAACGTGAGCCCCAGGCTCAGTTTTTTCGCTTCCAGGCAAATAAAATCTACCTTCCAAAGGTTTTTTTAATAAGAAATCTTGGATTTTTACTTCCAATAATTCGACATCTTCAGGCTTAATCTGTATCAAAATATTATACAAATCCGAATCATAGTCACTGGCAACAAGAGAATTTATGTTTTGTAAATGCATTTGAATTTCTTTTATGAATTCAATATGTGAGTGATGGTAAGCTATGCCTAAATAGGAACTGAATTCATCCATTGTTCCTAGTGTTTCAAATAAAATATGTGATTTCCTATATATTCTGTTTTCGAAATCTTTAGAATTACCCGAATCACCAAATTTGGTTGCTATTTGATCTATTTTGTCAATTGGCATTATTTTCACCTCTTTTTCGATTTAATAGTTCCGTAATCGCAAAAGTTGCAACATCCTCCGCAAAACTTCCCGGTCCAAATCCAGCATCATACCCTAATTCTTTTGCTAATTCATGAGTAATCCTTGCCCCGCCGGCAACAAGTATTACTTTATCTCTCATTCCTTCAGATTCCAATAGCTCCACAAGTTCAATCATGTTTTTTAGATGAACTTCCTTTTGTGTCACGGTTTGAGAAACCAAAAGCACATCAGCGTTTTTATCACGAGCAAATTTTATAAAATCTTCATTCAAAACTTGAGAGCCTAAATTATAAGCGTCGATGCCTTGATATCTTTCAAGACCATAATGACCGGCAAAACCTTTCATGTTCATAATCGCATCAATACCAACCGTATGTGCATCAGTACCTGTAGAAGCTCCAACAAATACAATATTTCGGTCGAACTCGTCTTTGATAATTTTTTCTATCTCTTCTCGGTCCAGAGCGTGATTGGTTATTTCTTCGACGTGAATTCTATCAAAATCTATGGCGGCTTTTACGCTACCGTAAACAACATAGAAACTGAAACCTTCGCTCAAATTTTCAGTATGGACAACGGAAGGATCAATTATACCCATTTCTTTTGCAATTTCTTTTGCAGCTGCTATTCCTTTGGCCGATTTTGGAACAGGCAAAGTAAAACTAACCTGAACCTTGCCATCATTGAGCGTATCGCCATATGGTTTAATTTTCATTGAAGGATTCCTCCATTTTTTCCAGAACTACATTGACATAATTCTTATTCTTTCTAAAAACTCCGGATAATCCTTTTCCCCCATTTTCACTTCTTTTTGTTTGAGCGAAAACACCTTTGGCCAAGCTATTGAACATTCCGTCTTCAGCTATCTGTTTTAGCAGTTTTTCGGCAGAATTCAAAACTTCAACAGCTCGCTTTTGAATGATACCTTCTGGTTTATAACTAATTTCATCACCTAAAGATTTCATTGATTTCTGTATCATTTTTGCATTCTTGATTGCTAAATAACGATCTGATAAATATGGTGTATGTATAGCCTCGGTCATCATACCCAAGAGGTGAATTGATTGGCCGGTGATTGTCGTAACCATGTTGAACATCACATTTTGTTGATAAGCTTTAAAGATATTGCCGTTGATATGTTTTGTCGGCGGCATATACTTAAGTGGCGCATCAGGAAAGATCTCTCTAGCCAGTTGTGCTTGCGATAATTCCAACAAAAAGCTATCTTCAACTTCTGGATCAATTTCAAAAGCATGCCCTAAACCCATTAATTTACTTGGTAAATGAGCTTTTTTTGCAAAAGCTTCATTTATGAATTGCGAAGCAGTCACTGTGTGAGCTTCCTCAACGGCATCGGATGTTGTGAGATAATTATCTTCACCCGTATTGATGATTATTCCGGCATATGCATTTATAAGACGGGAAAAGTATTGATCCACGAATGTTCTTTGCATATTGATGTCACGGAAAATTATACCGTACATGCTATCATTCAACAGCACATCAAGTCTTTCCAAGGCACCCATGGCGGCTATTTCTGGCATACAAAGTCCTGAAGCGTAATTAACTAAATAAATATATCTACCTAGTTTAAAACTCACCTCATCCAAAGCTTTTCTCATAATTTTAAAATTTTCTTGGGTGGCAAATGTCCCACCAAAACCTTCAGTGGTTTTGCCGTACGGTACATAGTCCAGCAATGATTGTCCAGTAGATCTTATTACCGCAATTATGTCGGCTCCAGCCTCGGCTGCTGAAACAGCTTGTATAACATCTTCATCAATATTTCCCGTAGCCACAATCACGTAAATATCGGTTTTTTCACGAGGAAATTTTGTCAAAAAGTCAGTTCTTTTAGCCTTATTTTCCAAAATTCTTTTCAAACCGGAATCATAGTAAGGCTTAAGAATATTGAATGTCGCATCTTGATCTATAATTTCATGACCACAGATATTTACCTCTTCATTTTTATAGGCGATCAAAAAATCGGATAAGCTTAATCCCGAACTTTTTAAAGCACTTGCCAGGTAAGTGCTGACGCCTAAAGATATATTTCCGTTTTTTACAATATCATCGACTATTCTATTTGGCAGCGGAACTTGGAATTCATCAGTGCCATCAACGCCCAAAAGCCTGAGAGTCGCTCGTTCAACGCTGACAGTTGTATGTTGATCTATGAAACTCTGGACGTCGTTTGCAATTATTTTTGCATATTTACGACAAGACTCAACTACACTTTGATTTATATTTAGTTTATTCATCATGTTCACCTTCTAACACATTAAATACTTCTCTATTTAAACTCGTATTCAATTTATTCTTGAAATCCTCATTATCAAATTCGTAGCCCAGTGGCGACACCGGATTGTAACAAACTAAAGACACATTAAGGGGATTGATTACATAAAGTTGATTTTCCAGCTGAAATAGTTTTTTCAATAAGTTGTGGTGCACTTGGATATTAATTGGTGAATCCACAATAATGTCAAACTTGCACCTTCTTCTTTCAAGAATCAATCTTTCCACAAATTTATTGGTTAAGGATTTAGGAAAATAAACTTTGGATATATTACTGAAATCTAAATTAAAAAAGCTATCCACATTACCTATTATACTCGAATATTCAAGATTTATCATCATACTGTCATTATTGATTAAACAGATTTTATCGCCAAAACAGAAGTCTTTAAGGTCATGATACTTTAGAGAAAACTTTTTATGCAAAATAACAGCATCATTAACCACCACATCGATGTCACGGGAATAATTCGCTCCTACTACCAGGATTGTAGCTTGTGTAATCTTGGCAAAAACATGACGTGAAAAAGCACCATCAATTATAATTTTTTCTAACTGATAGTTTTTCAGCTCTGATATCAGTTTTGCCATATCTGTTACTTTCGCAGGCCCGGCAACTAAAGCTTTGCCCCTAGAATTAATCTTAACTATTACCACATTTCCAATAGATGTAGTTATATCTAAAGTCTTGATTATTTCGTAGTCGCAAGTAAACATTGTCAACGTGTCATAAGCCGTAGCGACCAAATAACCTTGTTTAACAAGTATTTGCGGCTTTTCTAAATTGGTCACCTGGTCTAGTTCTTCTCCATCCAACCCTATAGACGTAATTGCCACATTCGAACTATCATAATGATTTAAATACTCATTCATAACGGTAGTTTTACCCGCATTTTTTGTATTTCCGACAATACTGATGATTTGATAATCTTTTAGTAATTCGATTATTCTTTTGATGTTCTTTTCCTTCTTTCCAAATCTTTCGGCTCCAGAGAAATCTTCTTTCCTGCCAGCAAACCACTTACACCATTCGCATCTTCATAAGGTTCTTTATTGACATAATTATTTGGTTCGGAATATGTTGAAATCACGCCTTCGTAATTTCTAAGCACTATTTTTCCAGGCGCTTGTGATATTACGTAATTTGGCATGACCGGTATTTTACCGCCGCCTCCAGGGGCATCAACAACAAAAGTCGGCACACAATACCCAGATGTGTGTCCTCTCAGTCCCTCGATAATTTCTATACCTTTCGATACCGGTGTACGGAAATGTTCAATACCCAAAGAAAGATCGCATTGGTAGATATAATAAGGTCTGACCCTTATATATGCCAATCTTTGAACCAATTTTTTCATGATTTCAACTGAATCATTTATTCCTCTTAATAATACAGATTGATTACCTAAAGGCACGCCCGCATCAGCTAATTTCTCCATAGCGGCTTTAGATTCGATTGTAATTTCATCATAATGATTAAAATGCGTGTTAAGCCAGATTGGATGATATTTTTTTAACATATTTACAAAATCATCCGTTATTCTTTGTGGCATAACTACCGGCGTTCTAGTTCCTAATCGAATTACTTCCACATGGTCTATTTCTCTTAATCTCTTGATTATTCCTTCGAGAATTTCATCGCTGACCAACAGCGCATCCCCACCCGATAGCAAAACATCTCTAATTTCAGGGTGTTTGCTGATATAATCAATAGCTAAGTCTATTCTATCTTGAGGCATTTTTTGATCTTTTTGACCCGCAAACCTTCTTCTAGTACAGTGACGACAATACATGGAACACATATCCGTGATCAAGAATAAAACTCTATCAGGATAACGATGCGTCAATCCAGGAACCGGTGAATCAGTATCTTCAGCTAAAGGATCAAGCATATCATTTTCACCGATATTCATCTCATAAATGCTTGGAATTGCTTGTTTTCTAATCGGGCAATCAATATTATCTGGGTCGATTAAACAAAGGTAATATGGGGTTATGGCCATTCTAAATTTGGAAAGAACGCTAAAAATATCATTTTTTTCTTTTTGAGACAAAGGAATATACTTTTCCAAGTCTTCAACAGTTTTTATTCTGTTTCTTACTTGCCAGCGCCAATCGGACCAATCGGTGTCATTTACTTCAGGGAAATACTTGGCCTTTCTTTCCAAATAGCTGTCGTTAGTGATTTTCATTATTTACCACTTCCAAATCTTTCTTGGAAAATTTCATATAATTCTTTGGATTCTCTTAGTAAGTTCAATGTAAATTCTGCATGATCTTTGGTATAACCATTACCAATAATCATTAAAGCTTCGGAAGCTATTCCCTCAGCTCCTAAAGCGGCTTTGGTAAAAGAGGTAGCCATTGAGAAGAAGTAAATGGTTCCTTTACTTTTTGTTGGTAAAATGGATGTCATTTCTGTGTTTGGAACATTAACCACATTTATTGTCACATCCGCCATATCAGGCGCAACTTCCTGCACTTTGTGATAAATATCCATTGGTTTGGTGGCGTCACCAACGATAATGTGATCGCAAGCACCTAGTTTTTCCAAATCATGTCGGCTTCTATCAGAGTGAATTATCGCAATAACCTTACCGTTTTTACCAGCACTTTTTTTAGCTTGGTAGGCACATAGTAAGCCTGATTTTCCACCTGCTCCTAAAATCAAGACTGTATCGTTTTTCTTGACCAATTTTTCAACTTGAGCTGCAGCGCCCGCTACATCAAGAGCACTTAAAACTATATCCGCTGGTAAATCATTAGGAATTTGTGCATAGATGCCAGTTTCAAATAAAATGGCTTGACCAATGATGTTTACTTGGTCCTTAGTCAAATCGATACTTAATATCTTTTCTATCTTTAGAGGTGTCAATGACAATGAAACTAAAGAGGTAATCTTGTCTCCCGGCTTGACTTTTACTTTTAGATTTTTTCCGACTTCTTTTATTCTACCCAAAAACATTCCGCCACTTCCAGTAACTGGATTTTGCATCTTACCCTTATTGTTTACGATGTTTTCAATCATTTCTTTCATCTTGTCGGTATCAGAATTGCATACACTTTTTATTTGTGTGAAAGAAGCTGAATCGATATTAAGAGTATCTACATCTACCAATATTTCATTGTCTTGGCAAATCATTTCATTGTTAATTTTTTCTGCAGTTTGTGGTAAGGATCCTACCGGCGAAATTACTCTGTGTGTACCATATTTACATAAGTTATTCATTTTATTTTTCTCCCATTTTCAACATTTGTCTAGTTTCTTTTGGTGTAGCTATCTCACGATTATATTTTTTTGCCATTGCTACAATTTTTTCTACAAGTTCTCTATTTGATTTTGCCAGAACACCTTTTTCAATGTAAATATTGTCTTCAAGTCCAACCCTGACATGACCTCCATGCTTGATTGAGTGTTCTGCTAATGAAAATTCATATCTACCAATTCCGGCAACACTGTATGTCGCTCCTGCAGGTAAACTTTCTTTTAAAAAGATGAAATCTCTTTCCTCTCCCGTCATTCCTCCGTTTACACCTAAAACAAAGCTATAATGAAGATGACCTTTAATAATACCTTTTTTTATTAATCTCAACGTAGTATCAATATGCCCTTTTTCAAAACATTCCATTTCATACATGACACCTAGTTCATTCATTTTATTGGCAAAATAAATGATATCATTTTCCGTGTTTATGAAAATCTCGTCACCACCAAAATTCAAAGTGCCACAATCAAGCGTCGCCATCTCAGGCTTAATGTTCAAGACGTCAGATCTCTCTTCTCTGCTCATTCCAACCGCACCGCCGGTAGAGACTTGAACTATCAACTCCGGGCATTTGTCTTTGATGGCTTCTACTATTTCTCGGTACCTATCTTTATTTTGTGTTGGTTTTCCATCATCATATCTGGCATGCAAATGGATAATCGAAGCTCCAGCCAAATAAGCTTGATAAGCCGCTTCGACCATTTCTTCAATAGTATAAGGAACAGCAGGGTTATGTTCTTTTGTGACTTCTGCGCCAGAAATTGCGCATGTAATAATCAATTTATCCATCATGTCTTTGCAACCCCTTAGGAACAATGCATGTGCCTATAGCTTTTGTAGTCAAAAGCCGATCTTTTAAAACGTCGCAAGCACTAGGAGCAATATCCGGTCTTGCAGATATTATTTTATAACAGAAAAATTCCATTTTTCTCGAAGTATTCCCAGCTTCAACAATTTCAGCTTCTATTTCCAAAAAATCCCCTGCATAAACTGGAGCTAAAAAATCTATTGATTCGTAAGCTCTAAAGAGCCCCTCATCTCCGTCCATTCTAATTAAAAGTTCAGTTGCGGCATCACCGAATAAACCTAAAATTCTTGCGCCGTCAACTAAGTTTCCTCCATAATGAGCATCATGGTTGGACATTCTAAGTTTTAATGTCGTTTTCATTAATTTACTCCTTTCATTTTTTGAACATCATTTATAATCAAATCAGCTTCAGTCGCTTTTATTACATCTTCTATAGAATAATCAGGGTGAACTTCCAACAAATGGAGACCATCTTTCTCCACTTTCATCACTGCCATCTCAGTAACTATTAGATTTGCCTGATTCGCTGCGGTAAGAGGTAAGCTACACTTCTTTAAAACTTTGGATTGACCATTATTTGTGTGTTTTAATGCAATTATGACTTTTTTAGCTCCTGTAACCAAATCCATAGCTCCGCCCATACCAGGAACCTTTTTACCCGGAATAATCCACGAAGCAATTGAACCCTCTTGATCAACTTCCAATGCGCCAAGGACGGTAACGTCAATGTGTCCACCTCGAATAAAGGTAAAGGATGTAACGGTATCGATAAAAGCTCCACCCTTTTTTATAGTCGCTTTAACTCCTCCCGCATTAACAATATTGGTTTCTTCTTCAGTCAAAGGTCCAAGCCCTATAATTCCGTTTTCCGCTTGAAAAGTTACGTGTTTGCCTTCAGGCACGTAATCAGCTACCATAGTTGGAATACCGATGCCCAGATTAACCAAATCACCATCGCATAATTCTAATGCTATTCTTGAAGCTATTATTTCTTTTTCGTTCATAAGATTAATCCTCCAATATGTAATCAACGAATGGGAAAGGGGTTATGACATCTTCAGGGTCAATTTCACTGACTCTTTTTACCGCCTCGACAACAACAATTTCCGCAGCCGTAGCCATTACAGGGTTAAAATTTCTCATAGTTTGTGAATACTTTAGGTTGCCATTGTCATCAGCCATAGCACCACCAATTAAAGCCATATCAGCTCCAAGCGGTTCTTCCAATAAATATTTCTGTCCTTTGACTTCTAAAATTTGTTTTCCATTTTCGACAATGGTTTGTAAACCGGTAGGAGTAAGTATACCACCTAAACCAGCTCCAAAAGCCCTGATTCTCTCTGCTAAAGTCCCTTGCGGAACAAGTTCCACTTCAATTTTGGATTCCTGCATTAATTTGCCGACATAAGGATTGGTACCGATATGGGAAGCGATTAGTTTTTTTACTTGATTGTTAACTATTAATCTTCCGACCCCTTTATCTTCAAAACCCCCATCGTTACAGATAATTGTCAAATCCTTAACTTTGGATTCAATAACTAAGTCGATTAGTTTTTCCGGTGTTCCGTTAGTCAAAAATCCACCTACAGAAATAGTCATCTCATCTTTGAGCAGATTGATAAATTCATTCTTTTTTATAAATTTCTTCATATTTTACACCTTCCTCGGCGGCATGATTTCTGCTTCGCCAATGATGACGACGTCATTATTTTGGTTTTTAGCCACGCAATCAAAAACCACGCGATTTCTGTCAGTCATCAATTCTTTTACGATAACCGTTGCGGTTATCTCATCGCCAAAATAAACAGGTTTAGTGAATTTTAAAGACTGTTTTGTATAGATGCTACCTAATCCCGGCAACTGAACTCCGAATAGTGAACTAAACAGCGAACCAACCAACATTCCGTGAACAATTTGTTTTTTAAATATTGTTTTTTCTGCATAAGCTTTATCCACATGCGCCGGATTAAAATCGGTTGAAATTCTGGCAAAATCCAAAACATCCGTCTCATTAAAACATTTCTTTGTTTCGGCTTTGTCTCCAACTTTGATCTCTTCGATAGTAAAACTTTTCATTTTTTTTCTCCTCCTTTTATAAAAATAAAAGAGCCATTATATTATAAAATATAACAGCTCTCCATTAGTTCAAATGGCAGTATTCAAACTGTCTGTCTAAATACCAAGACTTTGACTTATAGACTAATCAAATCTTTCGGCGAAACATTCCTTCTTAAACCTGTATCCGTCCAAAATAAAAATGAGATTTAATACCAATATTTCGCGCCTCTGTGTGTATTCAATTACATAGTAATTATACTGAATAATGTAAGCGTTGTCAACACCGTAAATATAGAATTTGATTGAACATTTATTACTTGTTTTTCCCCATAAAACAAAATATATGATATAATTTTAGTTGTAATAATGGAGGTTGACATGTTAGCTGTAATTACGGGAGCTTCATCCGGTATTGGAAGAGAACTTGCACTGAGATTAGCGGAAAGAAAATACGATTTAATCTTAATAGCGAGAAGAACGGAAAGATTGCTGGAAATTAGTAATTTATTAAAAAACATTGATATAAAAGTTGAAATTTTGCCCATGGATTTAACCGATTTAGACGAGTGCAAGAATGTGCTAAATACTTTCAAAAACAGAAAAATCGATTTGTTCGTTAACAATGCTGGATTCGGTCTTTATGGTGCATCACTTGACAATGACACTGACAAAGAGTTTCAAATGCTGGATTTGAACATTAAAACTGTTCATTATCTCACAAAGGAAATATCAAAAATAATGAGTCGTGGTACAATTATAAATATAAGTTCGATGGCAGCGTTTTTGCCAACTCCTCTTCTCGCCAGTTATGCGGCAAGTAAATCATATGTTTACAATTATTCAATGGCATTGGCATATGAACTGAAACAGAATAAAGTGCCAATAAACATAATGACTGTTTGCCCTGGTCCAGTTAAAACCGAGTTTAACGAAGTGGCCAATGCTAGCCCAAAAATGAAAGGTTTATCTGTCGAAAAGTGTGTTGATAGCATCTTAAAAGGGTTGGATAAAAACAAAACTCTTGTAATCCCAAGCTTCAAGATGAAAATGTTGCGATTTATGTTAAGATTCAGCCCAACAAAACTTTTACTAAAAGTTTCTTACAAAATTCAAAGTAAGAGATGAATCCCACCTTACATACACCCCTAGCGAGTTTAAAACTCGCTAAAAGCACGTGGAGGTTATATGAAAAAAGTCATCAATTTAATTAAAGATAATAAAGACTTCATTGCTATAAATTCTTTATTCAAAAAGCGCAAAGAAGTCTATATAAACAATACCAATGAGGATAATGCTTTGTTGGTTCTTTTGGGTTTATTCTATGAGAATGATGATACAATCTTCATTGCTACCCCTAATCTTTATAAAGCTCAAATACTATATGATAAACTGAGTAGGGTTCTTGAAAAAGATGAAATCTGTTTTTATCCTCAAGATGAATTTTTGACAAACGAACTATTGGTTAGTTCCATCGAATTCAAATTAGAGAGAATTAACACTATTATCAAAATCCTTCAAGATAAGAAAAGAATTGTCATTACAAATCTATATGGCCTGTTGAAGCCACAATTTCCTCGAATAAAATGGGAAGAATCGAAGATAGATATAAAAATTGAAAATGAATACGACTTAGAGTGGTTAAAACATAAATTAATAGAGTACGGATATAAAAAAGAGTATACCGTAGAAAAAATCGGCGATTTTGCTATAAGAGGCGGGATAGTAGACATTTTTCCGGTAAACTCTATTGTACCTTATAGAATAGATTTTTTCGGCGATCAAGTCGATCAAATAAAAACCTTTAATATTGACACGCAAAGATCCGATGTTATTGTGGAGTCTTTTTCAATCTACCCATTCACTGATTTCTTTTATGATGAAAGCGAGTTAAATATTCTACTAAAAACCATCGAAGATAAGGTTGCAAAAACTAGTTTCAGCAAAGATGCTTTAGATATTATCAAGGATGACAAAGAAAAACTGAAAAATCGAGATGAGTTAGAAAGACTAAGTCGCTATCTTCCCTTCATCACCGACAATCACCACACCGTTGTAAACATTGCCAAAGATTCTCAAGTTTTCTTTCTTGATTATCATAGATCAATAGAGCAGAACGAAATATTGGTTGAAGAAATCAAAGAATGGTATATGCAGAATAACGATTATCCGAGAATGGAATTCAATATCTTGTACGATTTCAATGAGCTTCTGGTCAAACCAGGAGTAAAAGTCGATTACTTGGATTATGCTTATAAAAACACCTTCAAAAACACCTTTTCCATCTTCGGTGAAGAGGTAATTACATATAATGACAACTACGCTTTTCTCTTTAGGGACATCAAAAACAGCGTTGGAAAGTTTAGGCAGATTATCGCTTTTGAAAGTCTGGCGACATTGGAAAGTTTTGCAAAGAAATTGGATATTGAAGGAATACCATACTCAAGAGAAAACTATGAAAACGCTGAAAACATAAAGGTTTATCTATCCTTGGACAGCAATGCGTTTGACGTAGTCTCTCGTTCTTTCAACATAAAGGTTATTACTGAAGAAGCTTTGAACCGTAGACATATCAGCCGTCGTCGTGGCGAGTATGTGTCAGTGTATCGCCGGTCAGAAAAGCTCTCAAGCATTAACGATTTGTCTCCCGGGGATTATGTAGTTCATTATGATTATGGTATTGGTCGTTTTTTGGAAATCAAGACCATGCAGTTCGGCAATGTCCAAAATGACTATATCCATATCGAATATAAAAATGGCGATAAACTTTATGTCACTCTGGATGGAATTGATCAAATCCATAAATACACTGGTAGTGAAGGGTACAAACCTGCGTTATCAAAACTTGGTGGTAGTGATTGGTCAAAAGCGAAAGAAAGAGTTAGAAAACAGGTACAAGAAATAGCCGATAAGTTAATAAAGCTCTATGCTGATAGAGAAAAAGCCAATGGATTTGCTTTTGATGACTACCCAAAAATGGAGGAAGATTTCGCTAATAATTTTGAGTACATCGAAACTAAAGATCAGTTAAAAGCCATTGAAGAAGTCTTCCATGACATGAAAAAACCGATACCTATGGATAGATTAATTTGTGGCGATGTCGGATTCGGAAAAACCGAAATCGCTCTAAGAGCGGCTTTTAAAGCCGTTTTAAACAAGAAACAAGTCGCTTATCTCGCGCCAACAACCGTTTTATCAAAACAACATTTTGAGACATTCCATAAGAGAATGTCCGAGTTTGGAGTCAACGTTTCTCTTCTTAATCGATTTATTTCGCCAAAACACCAAAAAGAAACTCTTGAAAGTTTAAAAAACGGCAATATTGATATTGTAATTGGTACTCATAGAATTTTAAGTGATGATATCATATTCAAGGACCTTGGCCTTCTTATCGTTGATGAAGAACAAAGATTTGGCGTCTTGCATAAGGAAAAAATTAAAGAATATAAAGTAAATATCGATGTGTTATCTCTTTCAGCAACACCAATCCCAAGAACACTAAACATGGCTATTATGGGTGTAAAGAATATGTCATTATTGGAAACAGCGCCCGAAAACAGGTATCCAATACAGACATATGTACTGGAAAGAAATGAAATAATTCTTAGAGATGCAATCGAAAGAGAACTGGCTAGAGACGGACAAGTATTTTACCTTTACAATCGAGTAGACAATATCGATTTCATAGCCGATAAAATAAAAAATCTAGTCCCGGAAGCGCGTGTTGACATCGCTCACGGACAAATGCGAAAACATGATTTGGAAAAAGTAATAGACAATTTTATCGAAAAACAGATTGATGTGTTGATATCTACAACCATTATTGAGACAGGAATTGATATTCCAAATGCAAATACCTTGATAATTCATGACGCAGATATGTTGGGGCTTTCACAACTTTATCAAATTCGTGGTCGTGTAGGTAGATCCAATCGGATTGCTTATGCCTACTTGATGTATAAACGTCAAAAAAAACTTACTGAGGAAGCGGAAAAAAGACTTCAAGTCATAAAAGAGTTTACAGAACTTGGAAGCGGATTCAAAATTGCTCTCCGCGACTTGTCGATTAGAGGTGCCGGAGATGTTTTGGGCCAGGAACAAAGCGGTTTCATCGATTCGGTTGGTATTGATATGTATATGCAAATCTTACAGGAGGAAGTTTCAAAAGCACAGGGAAAGAAAGCTACTTCTGACAATACAAAAAAAATAAAAGCGAATGTCTCGCGTTTTATTGACAAAGATTATATCGAAGATGATTATATTAAGATTGAAATGCATAAAAAAATCAATTCGGTAAAATCAATTAATGATGTTTATGAAACCTTAAGTGAAATCCAAGATCGTTTTGGAGAATACAATATCTCGTTAGAGATTTACATCTATGAAAAATTATTTGAATATTTGGCAAAACAGCTTGACGTTGAAAAGATTAAAGAAAGTAAAGCGCGCGTAACACTAGTTTTATCAGAAAATCAAACAACAGGAATGGCCGCTGCTAATATCTTCAAAAGCAGTTTAGACTTCAGTAAAGATTTCCGTTTTGCTATAGAGAAAAATCAATTTCATATCATCTTGGATACAGTTGACCTTACCAAACATTGGCTATACACCATGGTTGATTTTTTGGAAAAATTGAATAAATTAAAGAACGCTTGAAAAAGCGTTTTTTTATGCGAAAAATCAACGATTTTAATTGAAAAAAAAGCATTTTTATTATATAATATATTATATATAATATAATAACGGTGAAGCCAATGAAAGATGTAAAAATAACAACTCCATTCATTACTCTAGGCCAATTGATCAAGTTCCTAAACCTTATCGGTTCTGGAGGGGAAGTCAAGCTTTTTATAATGCAAAACCAAGTACTTTTCAACGATGAACCTGAGAATAGACGTGGCAAGAAAATATATCCTAACGACATTGTTGAAATCAATGGCTCAAAATATAGGATCGTTAGATAATGATCATAACTAACTTATCTTTGACCAATTACCGAGGATATAAAAAGTGTGATGTCAGTTTCGGAAAAAATGTCAATTTTTTTATTGGAAATAATGGAAGCGGCAAAACCAATCTTTTGGAAGCTATTTATTATCTCGCTTTGGCAAAATCATATAAAACCGCCGACTCTTCCACTATAAAATCTGAAACGGAATTTGCTCGAATCACTGCAAAAATCAAATCAGATAAAGAATTCATTCCAAAGATTATCATTTCCAAAATTGGCAAAAAAATAAGCATAAATAATCAAGAAATCGACAAATTGAGCGACTATATTGGAAAAGTAAAGATTTTGGCTTTTCTTCCGGAGGATATGGATCTTATCAAAGGAGCTCCTAAAAATAGGAGATATTTTATTGATATGATCATTGGACAGATAGATAAAAACTATCTTGTTGAGTTGGGAAATTACAAAAATATATTAAAACAAAGAAATGAACTACTGAAAATATTGGCAGAAAGCAAGAGTAAGGATTATACATTGCTTGACATTTATACAGAACAACTTGCAAGAAGCGCCGAGATAATAATTGCGGTTAGGAAATCTTTTATTGATAAAGTACAAATCGAACTTGAACAGATGTATCATTATTTGGCAGCGAACAACAAAAAGATTTCATTTATCTATCGACCAGTAATTGAAAATGAAATTCTTAGTCAATTAAGGCAAAAATATCAAAAGGATTTGTTCATGATGACTACCAATCTTGGACCGCATCGAGATGATTACGATTTTTTCATAGACGAAGTCAACGCTAGGGACTTTGCTTCTCAAGGGGAACAAAGGGTTATTATTTTAGCGATAATTCTGTCAATCGCCAATATCGTAATCAAAGAAAAAAATATTAAGCCTATTCTATTACTCGACGATGTGTTCTCAGAACTCGATTATCTCAGACAGAATCAATTGGTCAAATATTTAAACTCAACTGATATACAATCGATTATCACAACAACAAATATCAAGGATATAAATACAAGTTTTTTAAATAACTCTAAAACATTCAATGTCAAAAACCACTTAATAAAGGAGGGCAAAAATTAATGGAAAATAGAGAAAACGCAAAGTACGATTCCAGTAACATACAGATCCTAGAAGGATTGGAAGCGGTCAAGAAAAGACCTGGTATGTATATTGGAACAACCGGACCTAGAGGTCTTCACCATTTAGTTTGGGAAATAGTAGACAATGCTGTTGATGAAGCGTTGGCTGGTTATTGTGACACTATTAATGTCGAAATTTTACCTGACAATGTTATCAGGGTAACGGATAATGGGCGTGGAATTCCAGTTGACACTCACCCCAAGACAGGTCGCCCTTCTGTAGAAACCGTTTATACAACCTTACATGCTGGCGGAAAGTTTGATCACAATTCATATAAAGTATCTGGTGGATTGCACGGCGTAGGAGCTTCAGTGGTTAATGCTTTAAGCTCATCTATGACTGTCGAAATTCATAAAGACAATAAATGCTATAAAATTGAATTTGATCATGGTTTCGTCAAGAAAGAATTGACTTGTTTAGGCGAGACAGAAAAATCAGGTACGATAGTCACATTCTTGGCCGACCCTAAAATCTTCGAAGAATCACAAGAATATGAGTTTGAAACTTTAAGGACAAGAATTCAACAATTAGCCTTTTTGAATAAAGGTCTAAAGTTTACAATAGCCGATACTAGAGACGAATCAAAGATAATACACAAAGATTACTGTTATGAAGGCGGGGTAAGAGAATACGTATCTTTCCTCAACCAAGACAAAAAAGCCATACATCCTCAAGTAGCTTATTTTGAGGGGCAACTTGAAAACATTATGGTTGAAATCGCAATGCAATATAACGACGGCTATTCTTCTGACAATATTTACCCGTTTACAAACAATATTACCAACCCTGAAGGTGGTACTCATGAAGAAGGTTTTAAAACCACTTTAACGAGAGTACTTAATAATTATGGAAAAACTTCAAACATCTTCAAGAAAGACGAATCACTGACTGGCGAAGATACCAGAGAAGGCCTGGTCGCAATCATCTCAATCAAACATCCAGACCCTCAATTTGAAGGACAAACAAAAGCTAAACTAGGTTCTTCAGATGCCCGTAGAGTAGTAGGGACAATCATGTCAGAGGGATTAGAACGTTTCTTGATGGAAAATCCTAGTGCAGCAAAAATTATAATCGAAAAAGCGTTGACGGCTCAAAGAGCTAGACTTGCCGCAAAAAAAGCGCGTGAAGCTACCAGAAGAAAATCTCCTCTCGATAGTTTGGGTTTTGCTTCGAAACTGGCAGATTGTCGCTCACGCGATGCAAATAAAGCGGAAATATATATAGTGGAAGGGGATTCTGCCGGCGGTTCAGCTAAACAAGGCAGAGACTCGGAATTTCAAGCAATATTGCCGTTAAGAGGAAAAGTTCTAAATGTTGAAAAAACCAGGATTGACAGAGCTTTACAAAACAAAGAAATCTTATCAATGATTCAGGCTTTTGGAACGGGAATTGGTGAAGAATTCAACTTAGAAAACCTTAGATACAAAAAAATCATCATCATGACCGATGCCGACGTCGACGGCGCACACATCAGAACGCTGTTATTGACATTCTTGTTCAGATATTTGAAACCATTAATCGAAAACGGTAATGTATATATAGCTCAACCGCCACTATTCAAGGTCCAATCCGGAAAAACCATACAATATGCTTACCAAGAAAAAGAAATGGAAAAAATATTGAGTGAAATCAACGGTAAGCCAACAATCCAAAGATATAAAGGTCTTGGGGAAATGAATCCTGATCAGCTTTGGGAAACTACAATGGACCCTGAAACAAGAACTTTGTTGTTGGTAAACATTGATGACGCTATAGAAGCTGATCGAGTCTTTACGATGTTGATGGGCGATGATACTGAAAGTAGAAAAGATTTCATTAACGAAAATGCTGAATATGTTAAAAATCTAGATATTTAAGGAGGAGGAAAAAATGGAAGAAAATAAAGGAAATATCAATAATATTAATTTTGATAAAGTCACTGAAATAAACCTTACAAATGAAATGAAAAACTCCTTCTTGTCTTATGCAATGAGCGTAATCGTAGCAAGAGCCATACCCGATGTCAGAGATGGATTAAAACCAGTTCACAGAAGAATTCTTTATGGAATGGACGAATTGGGTGTATATGCTGATAAGGCTTTCAAAAAATCTGCCAGAATCGTCGGCGATGTCATGGGTAAATATCATCCTCATGGAGATAGTTCAATTTATGACGCTTTAGTCAGATTGGCTCAAGATTTTTCCACTCGTTATCCTTTGGTCAATGGCCACGGTAACTTTGGTTCCATAGACGGCGATCCACCGGCAGCGATGCGTTACACTGAAGCAAGAATGGAAAAGATAACTCACGAAATCCTTAAAGATTTAAGAAAGAATACCGTCGATTTTATCGATAATTATGATGGTTCCGAACAAGAACCAAAAGTATTGCCGTCAAAAATACCAAATCTTTTAGTCAACGGCTCCAGCGGTATAGCTGTAGCCATGGCTACCAATATTCCACCTCATAATCTCAATGAAGTGCTGGACGGATACATCGCTTACATTAAGAATAAGAATATTGATTTGGATGAAATCATGGAGTTCATAAAAGGTCCTGATTTCCCAACCGGAGGAGTTATACTTGGACAAGCCGGCATAACTTCTGCTTACGCAACCGGAAGAGGTACAATCAGAATCAAGGCAAAAACTGAAATCGTCGAGATGGCAAATGGCAAGAAGCAAATTATCGTCAAAGAAATACCTTATCAGATTAACAAGACGACTTTGATTGAGAGAATTGCCGACCTCGCCAAAGAAGGCAAGGTCGAAGGAATTACTGATTTAAGAGACGAATCAAGTAGAAAAGGCATGCGAATTGTCATTGAGTTAAGAAGAGATGCAAACGCTGAAGTTGTTCTCAACAACCTTCTCAAAAATTCTTCGATGCAAACTTCATTCGGTGCGAATATGCTAGCACTGGTAAATGATAAGCCTGTTGTTTTGGGGCTTATTGACATGTTAAAGTATTATTATGAACACCAAATTGAAGTTCTGGTTCGCAAAACCAAGTTTGATCTTGATAAAGCGCAACAAAGACTTCACTTGCTTGAAGGTTTCATAATCGCTTTAGACAATATTGATCATGTAATAAAGATTATCAAGGAATCTTACGACGATACAGAAGCACAATTAATGCAAGCTTTCAATCTATCTGAAATCCAGACCAAAGCCATTCTCGCAATGCAATTAAGAAGATTATCAGGATTGGAAAGAGAAAAGATTGATCAAGAAGTAAAACTGTTGAGTGAGATGATTACAGATTTACAGGAAACTCTAATCGATAAAGAAAAACAAGACCGTATACTAATTGCTGATGCCTTGGAAATTAAAGAAAAATACGGTGATGCCAGAAGAACTGAAATTGATCCTTTTGGCGATAGTGATATTGAAGATGAAGATTTAATTCCAATTGAAGACGTAATTGTTGCAATTACTACTAATGGTTATGTAAAGAGAATGAACCTTGACGTATATCGTTCACAAAATCGTGGCGGCCGTGGAAAAACCGGCATCAATCTCAATGAAGACGACGTCATCGATTCAATAATCTTCACCCAAACACATGATTACTTGTTATTCTTTACCAATATGGGTAGAGTTTACAAAATCAAAGGCTACAAAATCCCGAATTTTGGTAGGAATTCCAAAGGATTGCCGATTGTCAACCTGCTCAATCTAAACGAAGGCGAATATTTGGCTGCTGTTATGTCAATCAAGGATTTTGATTCGGGTTATCTCTTCTTTACTACCGCCAAAGGAATCGTTAAAAGAACTGCTGTTTCCAATTTCCAAAACATTCGGGTCAATGGCATTAGAGCCATAACTCTAAGAGATGATGATTTCTTGCATTCAGTAAGATTGACCAACGGTGAACGCGACATCATCATTGGTGCATCCAACGGAAAGGCAATACGTTTCCATGAAACTGACGTTAGGGATATGGGACGTAACGCTGCTGGTGTTAAAGGTATCAGCCTAGATGATAACGAAATAGTAGTGGGTGTTTCAACGGTTACCGAAGAAAGAAATCAGATTCTTGCCATTACCAAAAAAGGTTACGGCAAGAGAACCGAGGTCGATGAATATCGTCTACAAAAACGAGGTGGAAAAGGGGTTAAAACACTCAATGTCACAGCTAAAAACGGTGAGTTGGCAAAATTGATTTCCGTAGTTGGCGATGAAGACCTATTGGCTGTATCGGACAAAGGCATAATCATCAGAACACCTATCGATCAAATTTCCATTACCAAGAGAGCTACACAAGGAGTAAAGATAATCAATCTCCTTGAAGACCACGTTGTTTCGACCATTGCCTTAGTTGCCAAAGACGAGAGCGAAGAATATGACGTCTCGGAAGAAAATCAACATATCGAAATCGAGGATGAATCAATAAATAACGCTAAAACAGAAGACTTTTCAATCGATGAGTTAGATGAAGTGGTTATTGAAGAAGATTCAGATGAAAAAAACGAAGTTGATGAATTGGAAGAAATATTAAACAATACATATTAAAAAGAGTAGGCTGATCTCCAGCCTACTCTTTTACAGACTGTTGACAAATAACAACTTAGTTGATGAAAACTAGGTTGTTTTTTTGATTTTTAAGTAAAACT
>JAQVFZ010000006.1 GCA_028697025.1 Candidatus Izemoplasmatales bacterium
AGCCTGATGAAATTGCTGAAAGTATTGAAAAAATAATCAATGAAAGTTTCAAGGAGGACACAAGCATGAAACTAATTCTTATCAAAGACGTTAAAGGGAAAGGCAAGAAAGGCGATATTATTGAAGTTGCTACAGGATATGGCAACTATCTGCTTACTTCAAAACACGCCATTGCGGCCAGCCCTGCCAATATGAAATCTCTTAATGAAGAGATGGACAAATTGAAACAAGAAGCCAACAAGGAATATCAGAATGCCCTCGAATTGAAAAAGATAATCGACGAAAGCCCAATCAAACTTTATGTCAAACTAGGCGAATCCGGCAAGCTTTTTGGTTCAATAAACTCAAAGCAAATTGCAGACGAACTTAAAAAGACATACAATATCGTCGTCGATAAAAGAAAAATCGAATTAAGCGACAATATTAATTCCTTAGGAAAATATGAAATAAACATTAAGTTGCATAAAGAAGTTACCGCAGTAATTAACATTCAAGTTCTAGAACAAGAATAGAGAGGAGCAAAAGTTTTAATTCCCAATTCGGGATTAACTTTAACGATTGATAATATGGAATCATTACTCTATAGTCTGGAAGCGGAAGAATCGGTATTGGGTTCTGTCTTCTTCAACAATAATGAAATGAATGTTATTGCGGATAAGCTCCAGGTGGAAGACTTCTATAGCCCTAACAATCAAATTATTTACAAGTCGATGCTGTCGCTGTTTCATAATGACAGTGCCATTGATATCATCACAGTGATCAATCACTTGGAAAACACCAATAATCTGGATAAAGTCGGCGGACGCGAATATATAATCAATTTGGCGTCAGTCGTACCTTCAACAGCTAATTTATCTGAATACATCAACATTGTCAAAGACCGTTCTGTCTTAAGAAGACTTCAGGAAAAGTTTTCAGAACTTATCGAAAAATCCAAAGCCGTCGAAGATGCCCCGCATTTTATTGATACCGTGGAAAAAGAAATTTTCGAAATTACAAAAAACAGACGTTCTTCCGATTTCATCAATATTTCGGAAATCGCCGAAGAGACCATCAACAAACTAGCTGAACGAGAGCAAGTCGTTGATAATGTCACCGGACTTGACACGAGATATAAAGCTTTGAACACCTATACTTTGGGGCTGCAACCGTCCGACCTTTTGATTGTTGCCGCTCGACCGGGTATTGGTAAGACGGCTTTTGCATTAAATTTGGCGCTTAATATCGGATCATTGGAAAGAAGACCGCACATTGCCTTTTTCTCTTTGGAAATGGGTGTTGAACAATTGTTGCTTAGACTACTGAGCGCTCAATCGTCAATATCAAACACCAAACTGAGAAAAGCTGATTTATCACCTACCGAATGGGAAAGATTGCAAACAGCTGTTAAAAATCTAAAAGGCACAAATATTTACTTTGATGATTCCGGTACAGTAGAGGTAATGGATTTAAGAAGTAAATGCCGTAAGCTAAAACAAAACAACAAATTGGATTTAGTCATTGTCGACTACCTCCAACTTTTAAGCGGATCTGGCGTCTATAAGGGCAATAGAGTCCAGGAAGTATCGGAAATATCACGGGTACTTAAAGAAATGGCTCGAGAGCTAAAGGTTCCCGTAGTCGCTTTAAGTCAGTTGTCACGTGGCATTGAACAAAGAAAAGGCGAAGACAAACGTCCTAAAATGTCGGACTTGAGAGAGTCTGGATCCATTGAACAAGATGCTGACATCATCATTTTCCTTTATGTAAAAGATGAGGATAGCGAAGATGAACGCAAAAGAAATTTAACGCAATTTTCAGTTGCGAAAAACCGACACGGAACTCCAGGCGACTTCCAGTTGATTTTCAACAAGGAAACCTCGAAATTCAATTCCTATGCCGGTGATTAAGAGAGGAAAAAATGTTACTAGATAGATTAATTCAACTTGAAGAAAGATACCTGGAAATCGGCGAATTAATGTCTCGACCAGAGATTGCCGTCGATGTAAAAAAGGTGACCGAACTTGCAAAAGAGTTCGCTAAACTAGAAAAGCCGGTCTTGAAGTTCCGTGAATATAAAGCTGTAGTTGAATCACTTGACGGACTAAAAGAAATGGCTAAAGACAAAGATAGCGATATTAGAGATATGGCTGAAGCCGAATTGGAAGAAGCTAGAGAAAAAATAGTAAAATTGGAAGAAGAATTGGAATTGCTGCTAATACCAAAGGATCCCAATGACGAGAAAAACGTCATTGTTGAAATCAGAGGAGCCGCTGGTGGCGACGAAGCCAATATTTTTGCCGGCGACCTTTACCGGATGTATTCCAAATATGCCGAAGCAATGGATTGGAAAATAGAACTTCTATATATAGAACCAAAGGAGGCCGGCGGTTTTTCACAAATTGAATTCATGGTTACTGGCGAAAACGTCTATTCATATCTAAAATATGAATCAGGAGTGCATCGAGTCCAAAGAGTGCCGCAAACTGAATCGGCCGGCAGAATCCATACCTCGACAGCGACAGTGGTAGTCTTGCCCGAAGCTGAAGAAATAGACTTTGAGATGGATATGGAAGATGTCAGGGTTGACGTATTCTGTTCTTCCGGACCAGGAGGACAATCAGTCAATACGACTAAATCAGCCGTTCGCGTTACCCATGTGCCGACCGGAACTGTAGCTCAATGCCAGGACGGTAAGAGTCAACATGAAAACAAAGCTTCGGCTCTCAGAATTCTTCGTTCCAGGTTATATGATGCAATGCTGCAAGAAAAACTTGACAAAGAAGGCGAAGAAAGAAAATCCAAAGTCGGAACCGGCGACAGAAGCGAAAAAATCAGGACCTACAATTATCCGCAAAATCGCGTTACCGACCACCGTATCAATCTAACCATCCAACAACTTGACCGAATTATTGACGGCAGATTGGATGCGGTTATCGAAGCTTTAATAGCTGAAGAGCAAAGAAGAAAGTTGGCTAAACAATAATGTTCAATTATAAAGAAGTTCTAAAGAACGCAAAATCTTTGACGAGAAAAGCAGGCAAAGAAACCAGCGCTACAGAACTTCTCTTTTTGAATTTTTCCGGTCTTTCCCAAAGCGAACTCTATCTTAGATACGAAGAAGATATGCCCGAAAAAGAGAGGATTATTTTTGAAGACGCCTTAAATCTTTATTTAATAAAGAATATACCTGTTCAACAGATTATCGGTCATGTCTATTTTTACGGATATAAATTCCTTGTCAGAAATACCGCCTTGATTCCTCGCTTTGAGACAGAAGAGTTGGTGGCGAACGTTTTGATATATTATGACGAGTATTTTAAAGGAAAAAATGTCGATGTCGTTGATATCGGAACTGGTTCCGGATGTCTGGCAATTGCCTTAAGCAAAGAAGAACCGATGATGAAAATGGTTGCGACCGACATCAGTGCCGAAGCCTTGAACTTAGCCAAAGAAAACGCCACTAGCCTTGAAGCGAAAGTTGAATTCATTCAAGGCGACATGGTTAAACCCCTATTGGGAAGGAAATTCGACATTTTGGTTTCCAACCCGCCTTACATTCCCAATGAAGAGAAGATTGACGCAATCATCTATGACAATGAACCGCATTTGGCTTTATTCGGTGGTGAAGACGGTTTAGACTTCTATCGCCAAATTCTTAAAGACGCCAATAAGATACTTAAGGAAAAATCAATTATCGCTTTTGAACATGCATATGATAAAAAAGAAGAATTGACCTTGATTGCAAGAAAATATTTTCCTAATAGCGAAATCTTCACATTAAAGGATATGCAAAAAAAAGATCGTATGACATTTATCATCACAGGATTTTAATTAGCCAGAAATTGGCTATTTTTTTTATAATAATATATATATTATTAGCAGGAATCACTCAAGTTTTTTCAAAAAAATACAAGAATAAATCGGTTGACAATTGAAAAATTTTGCGTATATTATATAAGGGCGAGGTGAATTATGGCTAAAAAACTTGTAATCGTAGAATCCCCATCTAAATCCAAAACCATATCGCGTTATCTTGGCAACGACTATAGTGTCGCTGCTAGTGTTGGTCATATCCGTGATTTGGCTACCAGCGGCAAAGGTGGGCTTGGGATTGATGTCGATAACGGATTCACGCCAAATTATCAAATTCTCGACAAGAAAAAGGGAGTTGTCAAAGAACTTAATGCTCTTATTAAAAGTGCCAAAGAAATCTATCTTGCAACCGACCCCGACCGCGAAGGAGAAGCAATTTCCTGGCATCTTTACGACACCTTGAATATCAAGGGCAAAGAAGTAAAAAGAGTCGTATTTAATGAAATAACCAAAGACGCAGTCATTAATGCCATTAATCATCCGCGAGATATTGATTTGAACTTGGTTTCTTCCCAGGAAACCCGAAGGATGATGGACAGAATCATCGGTTTTAAACTATCTACGCTGTTACAATCAAAGATCAAATCGAAATCTGCGGGTCGAGTTCAATCCGCTGCCCTAAAATTAATTGTTGATCTGGAAAGAGAAATTGAAAAGTTCATTCCGGAAGAATATTATGAAATCTATGCAAACTTCGGGAAAATAGAAACTCAGTTATTCAAGGTAAACGGAGAAAATCCAGATATAAAGACGGATGATGAAGCCACAAGCTTAATCAGAAAACTTGATGATTATTTCTTGGTTAAAGAATTATCTAAGAAAGAATCAAAATCCTATTCTAAACCAGCATTGACCACATCTGCGCTCCAGCAAGCGGCTGCGAACAAGTATAACTATACTGCAGAAAAGACGATGCGAATTGCCCAGGTATTGTACGAAGGGTTAGAATATCGAGGCGAAATGGTGGGCTTGATTACATACATGCGTACGGATTCCACACGCCTGTCGGATAAGTTCGTCAATGAAACGAAGGATTTCATTAAGAACACTTTTGGTTCAAAATACGTTGGTTACTATCGTGCACCAAAAAACAAAGAAAATGCACAAGACGCACATGAAGCAATTCATCCTACTTCAGTCTTAAGAACTCCTGAAGATTTTAAAGCTTATCTTGACCAACAAGAAACAATAAAAAGTAAGGCAAAGGATGGAAAATCCTCCAACGTGACTTCTTCGCAACTATATAAGATATATAAGTTAATCTATGATAAAGCTGTTGGTTCATTGATGAGTCCTTCCGTGAATGAAGTCACCACACTTTTGTTAGAAAATAATAACACCATTTTTAAGGCTTCTTGCTCAAAACCGCTTTTCGACGGGTACTTGAAGTTGACGAAAGATTATGAAGATAAAGAAAAGAAAACTTCAGACATTGAAAACTTCACCGAAGGCGATACCATAAAGGCGGATAATATTGAAAAGAAACAACTTTTCACTACCCCTCCAGCAAGATATACGGAAGCCAAATTAATTAAAGATATGGAAGATTTGGGTATTGGTAGACCTTCAACCTATGCTTCGACACTTTCGACACTATCAAACAGAAAATATGTTCGTGTCGAAGATAAGAAACTAATTCCCACTGATCAAGGAAAAATCACCATTGATCAGTTAAATCAATTCTTCCATGATTTCATCAGTCCAAGTTATTCTCGGAAAATGGAAGAAACATTAGATGAAATAGCTGAAGGCAATGAATTGCAATTAAATGTATTACAGGACTTTTACAATTACTTTGAACCATTGGTAAATAAAGCCAAAATCAAAATGGAAAAATTGGCTCCAGTCAAAACTGGTGAAACTTGCCCTAAATGCGGTTCACCAATGGTTAAGAAAATTGGAAAATTTGGCGAATTTGAAGCTTGTTCAAGGTTTCCAAAATGTAAATACATCAAACCAAAAGAAAAACTTCAACCTCAAGACACCACAGTCAAATGCCCAAGTTGCAACGTTGGTACTTTAGTAGTTAAAATCGCAACCAAAGGCAAAAATAAAGGCAATAAATTCCTAGCCTGTTCAGAGTTTCCTAGGTGCAAGTACATCTCTCCGCTTAAAGTCGTAGACGAATTGTGTCCTGACTGCGACAACGTTGTGGTGAAAGACGAACACGGAGTTACTCGTTGTATAACAGGTAAAAAATGCTAAAGGGAAAAAGTTCATAAAAACATCACGTTCACGCATATCTAACCTGTGTTAGAATAATACTACAGCTACCGATGTAGTTGAATTTCCCCTTAAGTGTCTATAACACACTTACCCTTCCTTAAAATTCGTCTCACTTCCCTGAGGCGAATTTTTCATTATTAAGTTTAGCAATTTTTCAATTTTATGATATAATACATATAGATTTTTTAGGTGGTGAAACTATGGGTTTGTTCTCCAAACTTTTCAGCAGCAAGGAAAAGCAAAAAAAAGCAGAAAAATATAAAATAGGCATGATGAAGACAAGAAATCAATCTTTGTCATCATTAAAAGATATTTTGGCAAACTCAAAAACAATCGACGAAGATTTATTCGCTAAATTGGAAGAAATTTTTATCATGGCTGATATTGGCGTCGATACGGTAGTGGAGTTTGTGGAAAATATCAAAAATGTGGTAAAAAAAGAAAAGATTGAAAAACCATTGGATTTGGAAAACATCATCGTTGACCAAATGTTTGAGCTTTATCTGAAGGGTGAAGTCATCAATACCAATATCAGGTTCAATAAAGACGGATTGACAGTCATCTTGTTTGTCGGTGTTAATGGAACAGGAAAAACGACTTCAATCGGCAAGCTGGCTTATAGACTAAAAAATGAAGGCAAAACAGTGATGATGGCAGCCGGTGATACATTCAGAGCTGGAGCGATTAACCAACTTAAAGTCTTCGGCGAAAGAGTGGGAGTTGAAGTAATCGCGAAAGAAGCGGGCAGCGATCCTTCAAGTGTCATCTTTGACGCCATTAAACAAGCCAAGAGCAAAAATATCGATGTCTTGTTGATAGATACCGCCGGTAGGTTGCAAAACAAAAAGAATTTGATGATGGAACTTGAAAAAATCAATCGCATCATCAAAAGAGAGACCAACAACGAAGAGTTTGAAACGTTTTTGGTAATAGATGCCACAACCGGTCAAAACGGATTGTCTCAAGCACAGATATTTTCAGAAGTTACAAATATCAACGGCATAATTTTGACAAAACTCGATGGAACCGCCAAAGGCGGAATTGTCTTGGCTATCAGGAATAAACTGGGAATACCAATCAGCTTTGTCGGCCTTGGTGAAAAATTGACGGATTTGGAATATTTTGATATCGAGGATTATATTTATGGTCTATTCTCAGACTTTTTCGAATAGGTGATAATTATGTCATATACAGTTGAAGAAACAATAAAGTATAATCAATTGTTCGATGTTTATCAAGAATTGTTGACGGATAAACAAAGACTTTATTTTACATACTATTTCTCTGATGATTATTCATTGGCAGAGATAGGAGAGATTCTTAGCGTGAGCAGAAATGCAGTGCATTTACAGATTAAAAGCATCATCAACACCTTGGAAAATTTTGAATCAAAACTGCATGTTAACGATTTGATTGAAACAGTTGATGAATTATTGGTTGCTTTGAAGGACGAAAAACTTAAACCCAAAACTTTAACGATCATAAAAAAGATAGAAAAGGTGAAATAAATGGCTTTTGAGAATTTAACTGGACGTTTTCAGATGGCTTTGCGCCGATTGACAGGCAAAGGCTCTTTAACAGAAAAAGACATAGATGAAATGATGAGAGAAGTCAGACTTTCATTATTGGAAGCTGACGTCAACTACAAAGTTGTAAAAGAATTCACTGATGAAGTGAAAGAACTTGCTTATGGAGAAAAAATCCTCAAAGGGTTAAATCCAGGTCAGCAAGTTGTAAAAATCGTCAATGACGAATTGACAAAGTTGATGGGATCGGAAGCCAGCGAACTTAACCTGGAAGATGATTTCACTGTTATATTGATGGTTGGCTTGCAAGGCGCTGGTAAAACTACTACAGCCGGAAAACTAGCGAATTACATCAAGAAGAACAATAATCGCAAACCTTTATTGGTAGCTGCGGACATTTATCGTCCGGCAGCGATTGAACAACTTGAAACCGTAGGTAAGCAACTGGGTATCGAAGTTTTCCAAATGGGAAAAATCGAACCGGAGAAAATCGTCAAGCAAGCAATTGATTACGCCAAAAAGAATGAATTTGATCTAGTCATTATCGATACGGCGGGTCGTTTGCACATCGATGATTTCATGATGGACGAAATCAAGAACATTGCGCAAATTACCAAACCTCAGGAAATACTGTTGACAGTTGATGCGATGACCGGACAAGACGCCGTCAATGTCGCCGAGACATTTAACGGTGCGTTAAAACTCACGGGTTGCATTCTTACTAAACTTGACGGCGATACTCGCGGTGGTGCAGCTTTATCAATCAGAAAAGTTACGGGAGTTCCGATAAAATTTGCCGGAACCGGTGAAAAATTACAAGAGATTGAAGTTTTCCATCCGGAAAGAATGGCTTCTAGAATTCTTGGCATGGGCGACGTTTTGAGCTTGATTGAAAAAGCAACTGAGGAAATCGATGAAACCGAAGCCATGAACATGATGGAAAAGATGATGAGCGGCAACTTCAACTACAATGATTTATTGAAGCAAATGAAGATGATTAGAAGAATGGGTAAATTTTCGGGAATATTGAAAATGTTACCGGGTCTTGGTTCTTTAGCCGATATGGATAAGGTTGACGACAAACAGATGGACTTCATCGAACCAATCATTTCCTCGATGACTCCAGAAGAAAGAAAAAACCCTGCCTTGCTCAATATGTCTTCTTCAAGAAGAAATAGAGTCGCTAGAGGTTCTGGACGTTCAACTACGGAAGTAAATCGTTTGATTACGATGCTCGAAAAACAAACCAAGCTTTTTAGACAAATGCAAGGAATGAATCCGAAAAGCATGGAAACAATGTCGCAAAATGTGGCACAAGGCAATTTTCAGCCAAAACAAAGTCGGGCTGACAGAAGAAAAAACAAAAAATAATGCTCTGTGATTTTCACAGAGCCTTTTTTATGGGTTTAATTATTTAAATATTCTGACAAGAAACGATATACAGCGTTATCAGAAGAAGTGAAATCAAGAATCAAATCAGCTACTTTGATGAGTTCCGGATGAGCATTTCTGACCGCCACTCCCAGACCTGCATATTCTAGCATCTCAATATCGTTATGGCCATCGCCGATGGCTATAACATCTTCAGGTTCGAATCCGAGATATTCAGCTACATAAGCCAAAGCCTGACCTTTGTTTGATTCCGGGGTGAAGACTTCGATGATAGAGTCGTATTCACCAGACAAGTTCCAAATTCTTGACAATATTTGATTAGGGTATTTTGAATCGATATATTCTTTAATCAGTTTTCCTCTGCCTTGTTTACCAATGATAATCGCACCGTTGGGGTCTTTATCCAGAGTGTCCTTGAAATGACCGAAAGCTATTTTCGTAGAGCCTTTGACATGGAGCAATGGTTCAATTGCCTTTTCTTCCTGATGTACATATATAGCATCTCTAACTTCACAGAAAGCGTTTCTGATATGGTCGATGTTGTTTTCAAAAATATCAATAATTACGTCTTTATTAACGGTGTAATTGATTCTTGGAAATGAAGCATCTTTAGGGTGGGTAATCAAACCGCCGTTATAATTGATTATCGGGGTGTTCAAGTCAAAACGGTCATACACAAATTTTGAACTTCGATAAGGCCTACCGGTAGCTATTACAATTTTGTGACCAGCCTTCTGGACTTCTTTCATAAAGTCGCATAGCGATTCTGATAAAGAATCAAAATCGTAAAGGATTGTTCCATCTAAATCTAAAGCGATTAAATATTTTTTCATTTGGTAATTATTCTCCTTGAAGAATTGTGACTTCAGTAAAATTATCTCATAGTATATATAAATATGCAAATTATTATATCGATTGATTATTGTAGGGTTTTAAGATATAATTTATTTGATATAGGAGATAAATTACATGCTAAAACTCTTTACTATCAGTTCGACAATTTCATCTTTTTTAGCTATCAGTTTTCCGGATATAACCAATTTTTTACTGGGCGTTATTACCGGTTTTATTCTCTTAGGTCTCTTTATAACTTATATTTTTACCACTCATTCCCGGAAGAAACAACGCAAAAGGTTATTGGCTTTACCGGAAATGATTGAAAAGAAAGAAATCTACCAAATGATAGAAACAAAGCAAAATCAGTTGGTTGAAACAGTTAAATTAACGGATAATGCCTATTTCAAGGTAGCGTTCGAACTGAGTTTTGAATTAGCCGAAGAAATAGCCAGATACTACTATCCGAAAGCAAAATATCCAATGTATGAAATCTCCATCGAAGAACTGCTGGAACTAAATTACTATATAACCAAAAGAGTCGAAAAAATGGTAAACGGAAAAATTCTCAGACATTTCAAGGGTTATAAAATATCGACAATCATCGACGTTTTGAACAAGAAAAAAGCGATTGATAATTCCAAACTGATGAAACTAAATCGCAAACTGAAAATTTCCAAGATATTGACGATGGGAAAAGCGGTTCTAAATTATGCCAACCCAATCTATTGGTTCAGAAGATTGGCAATCAAACCTTCAACAGTGCTTGTGACTAAGGAAGTATGCAAATTCATCATCGCCATTGTCGGCGAAGAAACCAATAATGTCTATAGTAAATCATTATTCAAACATGACGAAACGGAAATTATGAAAGCTGAAGAGGATTTTGAGGAAATATTGGAAGTTGAGGAGGAGTAAATATGTTCAGAAAAAAAGACAAACCGGAACGAATCATACCTAAAACTTCAAGAACCAAGGATAACCGTCCGTTTTTTATTCCTGAAATCAGAACAATTGAAGATAAGAAAAATATGAGCAACACCTTCATGTCTCCATTCGGTATTGAAAATAAACATGTAGTGAACGTTCCTAATGATAGAACGGGAAGCGGAGACATCGACAAGAAATATGATATTTTCCGCAAGGAAAAACGCTTGACTAAAGAAGAAGCGCAAAGACGTTACGGCAGTTCATATTACGAGTTCACCACAATCGATAACAACGTTCACAAAAAAGCTTTTTCCGAAGAAGGCTTGACTGCCGACGACTTACATCACAAAAAAGCTCCTGCAGTAGAGACTTCCACTGAAGACATCATCGCTGCTCATCGTACAATCGAAAGCGTTCCGGTTGATGAATTCTTTGAAAAAGCGGCTGTTTATTCTGAAAAGAAAACTGTCAAAGAACCGGTAGACGAAGTATTAAAAGATCTGGTTGATGACGAAGATTTAGCGACAATAGGCAAAGTGCCGGCAGAAGAAGAAAAGTATGACGATATAATTTTTAAAGATGACGAAGTAATAACGGAAGAACCGGAAATTGGTTTTTCCGACGATTTAGTTTATGAGGAATATCAACCAGACAAAACGGTTGTCAAGCATGAAAAACCGATTTTTCCTACTGAAAGTCAAAATCTCAAAGAATATGTTTTGCCACCGATAAGTCTCTTCAAGAAAAACGAGTCGATAGCGGATGTCGAACCAACCTGGGTCAAAGAAAACATTGACGTTATCAACGAAACCATGGTGTCATTTGGCATTGATGGAACTGTGACCAATTATACGATGGGTCCTACCGTAACTAGGTATGAAGTTTCGCTGGCTTCAGGCGTACCTACAAAGAAAATAACCTCAATATCAGACAATATTCAAATGAGCCTCTCGGCCTATTCAATCAGAATTGAAGCGCCTATTCCCGGAAAAAACACCGTTGGTATAGAAGTTCCGAACCGAGTTAGGGAATCGGTTTATTTTGGCGACGTCGTCGACAACCCGAAATTCTTGAAATCAAAAGATCCGTTGCTGCTTGCAATCGGATTGGATATCGATGCTTTACCGGTTTATACTTCGATTGAATCGATGCCTCACGGATTGGTAGCCGGTTCTACTCAATCGGGTAAATCCGTGGCTATTGCTTCAATCATCGTTTCCTTGATTGCCAGAAACAAACCGGATGAAGTCAAATTGATGTTGATTGACCCGAAAAAAGTTGACCTGCAACAGTTTGCTGATTTACCTCACTTGGTAACGCCAATTATCGATGAAACTCAAGTTGCCAACGAAGCTTTGAAGTGGATGGTAAGAGAGATGGAATCACGCTATGACATCTTAAAACGTTTCAAAGCTGTAAATGTTGTGGATTATTACACGCGCCGGAGTGATCTGCCTAACTTCATCAAGATGCCGAGAATTGTCGTCATTATCGAAGAAGCGTCAGACTTACTCTTAAGTGGCGGACCGGAAATTGAAGAAAGTATCTTGAAGCTTACTCAAAAATCAAGAGCTGTGGGAATCCATGTGTTGTTAGCAACGCAAAGACCTTCAGCCGATATAATCAAGGGGTCGATTAAAGCAAATATCCCGACGAGATTCGCATTTAGAGTTCCGTCTTCCACAGACTCCTCAGTCGTTTTGGATATGACCGGAGCGGAAAAATTGTTGGGTAAAGGCGATATGTTATTTTCGGAAAATGGTATGGCGCGACGTTTGCAAGGCGCTTACCTTTCGCCGGAAGAAATCGAAAATATCACCGAGTTCATCAAAGAACAAAGAGAGCCGGAATATATGTTTACTCATGAGGCTTTGGTCGTATTGTCAGCGACTGGAGAAAACATGGATCAAATCGACGAACTGTTCAAGGATGTCGCAACCTACGTAGTCGAAGAAGGCAAATGTTCTTTGAACAAGATTACGCAAGTATTTGGCATCGGTTTCAATCGCGCTACGCAAATCGTCAATTCTTTGGAAAAATTCGGTATAGTTTCTGAAAACGTAGGTACTAAACCAAGAACCGTTTTAGTAGAATATACAGGCTTGAGCAAGATATTCGAAGGACTGGATAATTAATGGATTTTGAAGCTAACACAATAATTAGCGAACACCAAAAACTGATGAAAAAATCATTATTACTCCTCATCAGTTTTTTCTTGTTTTTTACTACCGATATCGTACTTTTTATCATATTCCAGAAAAATTATCTCTTCATGTTCAATCTCAATCGTTCGGAAGCAAATATGCCAAATCCTTTTTTGACCGACATTTTCACAACGGTTTTTTATACTATTATCTTGGTTGCATTTTTGGTATATATCGTATTCTTGTTAATCTACCTTAACAAAAAATATCGTACCAATCAACAATTATTAAAAAAAGTCCATGGTCTGGCTGATTTTTTCAGCATCGTGCCGATCTTTTTGTTTGTTGTAATCATCGTCAATGGGTTTTTTATTACCATCGGGCAAGTTGACGGCGACTCCATGTATCCGACTTTTCATGACAATGACGCTGTCGCCATTGTTTATAGTAGCGATATCCAAAGTGAAGATGTCCTAATAATCAAACTTGAAGAAGATTTTCTCATTAAGAGAGTAGTAGGATTACCTGGTGATGAGCTTGTGATTGATGCAACAGGGGTTTATTTGAACGGGGTATTGATTGAAACATACATACCCTATAATCACATATCATACAATCAAATAATTCCTGAGGGTTATTACTTTCTGTTGGGTGATAATCGCACTAATTCGTTGGATTCAAGAGTAGTCGGACTGATTGCTCAAGACGACATATTAGGCGAAGTAATCCATAATTTTTCCAATAATAACAATTAATTTATCTCAAAAAGGCGGTTAATGTAAATGAAACAGATTCAATGGTTTCCCGGTCACATGGCCAAAGCCAGAAGGCAGATCGAGGAAAAATTGCAAGTCATTGATATTGTTTATGAAGTTGTGGATGCGAGAATTCCGCTTTCTTCGTCAAATCCGATGCTCAATGACATTATCAGACATAAGCCGAAACTGATTTTGTTGAACAAAGACGATTTAGCCGACCCTAAAATTACCAAAGAATGGATAAAGTATTATAAAAAAAATGCCGTTGAGGCGTTACCAATCAATTCACTAACTGATAACTTAGAGAAAACTATCTACCAAAAGACCTTGGAAATATTACGTGACACTATAGAAAAAGAAGCTGCCAAAGGGATGAAACCTAGGCCTTTCAACGCTATCGTCATTGGCATTCCCAATGTTGGAAAATCACAATTCATCAATAATTTAGCCAAGAAGAATAAGGCTAAAACCGGCAATTTGCCTGGGGTAACGAAAATTCAGAGTTTCCTGAACGCCGGAGACAATCTCCGCGTATATGATAATCCTGGCGTACTTTGGCCTAAGTTCGACGATGAACTTACCGGCATGAAATTAGCCCTTTTGGGTTCGATTAAAGATAGTATTCTCCCGATTGACGAAGTTACGCTTTTTGGCATAGAATATCTAAAAAAACACTATCCGGAAAGTCTGGAAAAAAGATACGGTATTGATTTGACTGCCTTGGTTGATAACATAGAAATCTTAGATGCAATCGGCAAGAAAAGAGGTTGCCTTGTCAGCGGGGGCGAAATCGATTATGACCGGGTATACAACTTATTCTTGAACGATTTGCGCAACGGTCTATTGGGGAGAATGAGTTTTGAAAGAGTTGATTAGAATGTACGAGTATGAATCGGATCTCTTGCGACAGGGGTTTAAATATATTGTTGGCGTTGATGAAGTGGGTAGAGGGCCTTTGGCTGCGGGAGTTTTGGCAGCTGCTGTAATTCTTGACCCTAATACTAAGATTGAAGGATTAAACGACAGCAAGCAATTGAGTGAAAAGAAAAGATTGCAGTTATCAGAAGAAATCAAGAATAAAGCATTGGCTTATTCCTATGGTTATGTCAATGAAAAAAAGATTGATGAAATCAATATTTACGAAGCTTCGAAACTCGGAATGTTAAGGGCTTTGAGTTATTTAAAAATAAAGCCTGATTATATTCTCTCTGATGCCATGCCATTAAAGGAACAATCAATTCCTTATCAAGCAATAGTAAAAGGCGACACTTTATCGGCTTCAATTGCGGCAGCTTCGATAATCGCTAAGGTCAAAAGAGATGAAATCATGGAGAAATTGGCTTTTATATATCCTGATTATGGTTTTGAAAAAAACAAGGGTTATCCAACGCCAATTCATCTGGAACAGTTAAAAATAAAAGGACCTAGCAAGATTCATAGAATGACATATAAACCGGTAAAAGATTGTCTCTTGACTCAGCTGGTTTTGGAGGGATTAGATGAAATTTAAAGCAGTCATTTTCGATTTGGACGGAACTTTGCTCGACACAATCGAAGATATCAAGATCACAATGAATCTATCTTTAAGAAAATATGGCTATCCTGAATTTTCTACGGAAGAATATAAATATTTTGTTGGTAAGGGTGTAGACAATCTGATCAAACAAGTTATCAAAGCCGGGAAAATTGATGATACGGCTTTTGAAAAGTTGAAGAAGAGCTATTATGACATTTATCATGAACAATCAAAAATCAATACCAAAGCTTATCCAGGGATTCAAGAACTTTTGGATGAATTGAAGGCACAAGGCATTTCTTTGAATGTTTTATCAAATAAACCGCATTCCCAAACGATAGATGTCATCAGACATTATTTCGAAGAAGATTTGTTTGACGAAGTCTATGGCAAGAAAGAAGAATTTTCACCGAAACCAAACCCTGAATCAGCTTGGGATTTGATTGAAAAACTTGTAATGAATAAAGAAGATATCCTTTATGTCGGTGATACGGAAACAGATATTTTTACGGCTAAAAACGCTGGTCTTTTTTCTGTTGGGGTATTATGGGGCTTTCGTAAAGAAGAGGAATTGATTGCGGCCGGAGCGGATGCAATAGTTGAGAATCCTTTGGAGATTTTAAAGCTTTTAGAATAAGTGAAACAATCTTAGCTTCAATCAGCTTTTCTTTGATTCAAAAAACCCCAATATTTAAATATTGGGTATAACTAATCTTCTTAAGATTATAATTGTATTTAAACCTTAAATTTGATATAATCTTTTTGATATAGATTAAATATTTTTGAAGGAGTGATATTATGCGAATAGCTATAGGCGCAGATCATGCTGGATATAATTACAAGAATGAAATAGTCTCGTTTTTACAGGAGAAAAGTTATGAAATAATGGACTTTGGGGCAGATACTCCGGAAGCAACGGATTATCCTGACTTTGCGGTTTTGGTTGCCAAAGCGGTAAGTATGGGAAAATGCGATTTCGGCGTTTTGATCTGTGGTACCGGCATCGGCATGAGTATCGCAGCCAATAAAGTCAAGGGCATCAGGGCGGCGGTCGTTTCAACCGAATTTACTGCCGAATCTTCTAAAACCCATAATCATGCCAACGTAATTTGTTTTGGCTCAAGAGTAAATACGATAGAAGAAGTTCTTAATTTCTTGGAAATCTACATCAAGACGGAAAAATCTCCTGATAAAAGACATATCAATCGCGTCGAAAAAATCGGAAAGTACGAGGAAGAAAATGAGTAAAGTAGTTGTATTTGATCATCCTTTAATCCAACATAAGATGACTATCATTCGCGATAAAGCGACTGATACCAAAACATTTAGAGAAAATGTCAATGAAATAGGCACTTTGGTTACTTATGAAGTAACGAGAGATTTGCAAACCAAGGAAATTGAAATCGAAACGCCTATCGCCAAAACCAAGTCCAAAATATTGGCGAAAGATGTCGTCATCGTCCCGATTTTAAGAGCGGGACTGGGAATGGTCGACGGAATTCAAAAGGTTATTCCAACTGCCAAAGTAGGCCATATCGGTCTTTATCGCAATGAAGAAACTTTAATGCCTCATGAATACTACGCTAAATTTCCTAAGGAGATTGTCAATGCCACAGTACTTGTGGTAGACCCGATGCTAGCGACAGGCGGATCGGTTATCGCCGCCATCGATAGAGTAAAAAAAGCTGGAGCTAAAGATATTCGTTATGTCGGTATCGTTGGCTGTCCTGAAGGTATCGAAGCTTTACAAAAAAGTCATCCGGACGTTGATATCTACATGGTTTCTATTGATCAAGGTTTGAATAAAATCGGTTATATCGTCCCTGGTTTAGGGGATTGTGGAGACAGATTGTTCGGAACCAAATAAAATGAAAAAAAAAGATAAGAGCATCTTTCTTACTTTGAATTTAGTCGTACAATTTTTCTTGGAAACCTTCGTCTTGATGGTTCTAGGATATTATTTTGGACAATACTTAGATAATAAATTTTTGGATGGAGAAACCACTTATATCTATGTTTTTGTTTTCTTGGGCATTTTTGCCGGAATTGCCAACTTTATAAAAAGAGCTTTAAAAATGAGTAAAGGAGAAGAAGATGAAAAAGACCAATCTGATTGAAAAAATCTTTCTTTTTGCATGGCCTTATGCAATTTTATTTTCTTTGATCCTTTACCTTATAACTCGGGATATGGATTATTTATTGAGTTTTCTTTTAGGATTTGCCAGCAGTATGTTGATGAATTCTCTTAATTATCGCATCATGAAAAACATTTATAAGGACAAGCAACATCTAATCAAAAAAATGCATATAGTAATGTATCTTGCCAAATCATTATTTTTTGCTTTAATTTTGTTTATTGCTTATCGTTACCCGGAAGAATGGAATATTTACTTTACCTTCGTGGGGCTTTTGACTTTTAGAGTTGTCTCATTGCCGGTAACATTGATTTTTGCAAAAAAGGATGGTGATGTAGTTGATTGAGTTAACGTATTTTGAAAATCTTTCACCGCAAGTCATTTCAACCTTGATTGTAATTGGTGTTTTGGCGTTAGTATTTATTCTCGTTGGCATAAAGGTTAAAAAATTAGACCCACATAAGACTCCAAAAGGATTTATCTTGTTATGCCTATTGTTGGTAGAAATGTTCAATAAACTTGCCAGAGGTTATGTTAAAGAAAAACCATTTCGTTTCTTTGCGCCTTATTTATTTACCATTATCGTCTTCTTGGCTTTAGCTAATACGATATCCTTGTTTGGACTAACACCCCCTTTGTCTAATTTAGGGGTTGCATTATCATTCTCGATATTGACATTTATCGTTATAAAGATAGCCGAGTTCAAATATATCGGAGTAATAAAAAAAATAGATGGACTTTTAGGTCCGGTCAAACCAATTGCCTTTTTAATGTTGCCAATCAACTTGATTGGGGAAATATCAACACCATTTTCTATGGGACTGCGTTTGTTCGTCAATGTGATGGGCGGAACTGTTATCGCAGCAATGGTATATACTATATTTCACTGGACAGCGGGAATTTTTGCTGGGGTTTTACTGCATGCAGTCTTTGATATCTTTTTTGGGCTGATACAGGCTTTTGTGTTTTTTATGTTATCAACAGTTAGTATTTCTATGGCAACTGATGCTTAGAAAAATATATAGGAGGAAATAATTATGTTTGAAACGATTTTTGATTCTGTTATGCGTTTTGCGGCTGAGTACAATGAACACTTCAGTCGTGGCTTAGCTTATGTTGGTGCTGGCATCGCTCTTATCGCTGGTATGGGGCCGGGAATTGGACAAGGTTTCGCTGCTGGTAAAGCCGCTGAAGCTGTTGGCCGTCAACCAGAAGCACAAGGTAAAATTCTTGTCACTACTTTAGTTACTCAAGCAGTAGCCGAAACAACCGGTCTTTACGCTTTTCTAGTAGCTTTAATTTTGATAGGGAAGTAATAAAAAAAGATTAGAAGTTTAGGAGGGCGCTTATGCCTGCGATTGAAAGAATGGTAGAAGCCGTTTCAAGGGTAGTTGAACAAGCTTTAGGCGTCAATCTCTTGGATATGATTATCCAGATTGCTGCAACGCTTATTTTGGTAATTATAGTCAAAATCTTTTTTTGGGGTAGAATAACTGCTTTCTTGGAAAAGAGAAAAGCCATCATGGATGAAGAGATGGAAGCAGCAAAAAACCAAAATTTAGAAGCCAAAACGCTTAAAGAAAAAAGAGAACTTGAGTACAATGAACTGAAACTTAAATCCAAAGATTATCTTGACCAAGCTAAAGAAAGAGCTGAACTTGAAAAAACAAACATTATAACCAAAGCCAAAGAAAACGCCAATCAACTTATGGATCAGGCTAAAAAAGAGATTGAAGCTGAAAGAATCAAAGTTGAAAACACACTACAAAAAGAAGTTGTCGATTTAGCGTCGTTGATGGCGGAAAAAATAATCAGAAAAAATCTGGATGACTTAGAGTATCAAAACCTGATTATTGAAGATTTGGAAAGAAGTAGAAAATCATGACCGACGTAGAAAGACAATATGCTCGGGCACTTTTTTCGCTTGCTTTGGAAAAAGACGAAATTGAAGAAATCTATGGAGAATTAAATACATTTATCAAATCCTTGGATAATTTTAGCAATTCATTTTTTATGCATCCAAAAATTGAAATTATGGAAAAACATCAAGTTATCGAGAATAGTGTTAAGAATCATTTGCTAGCTAATTTTCTTAAAGTATTGCTCGATAACTCTCGATTTGAGTTGCTGCCAACAATCGTTTACGCTTATTTAGATTTAATGAACGAAATGAACGAAATTGTGGAAGTAAATATCATATCAAACATCAAAATGAGTGAAGAAAACTTAAAAAAAATAAAGACAAATTTAGAAACAAAACTACTGAAAAAAGTTAAAATCATTGAAAGACTCGATTCGAGCATCATTGGTGGCATCAAAATCGAATATCAAGGTAATATCATCGATCAAACCATCAATGCATCTTTGGATGGACTGAGACAAAGTTTAAAAGGAGGTAACTGATGAGAATAGATGCTTTAGAAATCAGTTCCTTATTGAAGGAACAGATAAAAAAATACGAAAAACAAATTATTACTGAACAAATTGGATCCGTTATCTCTGTCGGTGATGGCATTGCCTTGGTTTATGGTATTGACAAAGCTATGGCCGGTGAACTTTTGGTTTTTCCTCATGGTGTTTATGGCATGGTTCAAAACCTTGAAAAGAATCATGTTGGCGCAATTCTCTTGAATGATTCCACTTTGGTTAAAGAAGGGATGGAAGTCAAGGCTACCGGCAAAATTTTGGAAATTGGCGTCGGCGATGAACTTATAGGCCGTATAATCAATCCTCTAGGTCAACCGTTGGATGGGCTTGGCAGAATTGAAACCTCAAAAACTAGACCGGTTGAAAGAAAAGCTACAGGCGTTATCGACCGACAATCCGTTAATCAGCCATTGGAAACGGGAATTAAAGTATTAGATGCCTTAGTGCCAATTGGTCGCGGACAAAGAGAATTGATCATTGGCGACCGTCAAACCGGAAAAACTTCAATTGCCGTTGATACAATCATCAATCAAAAAGGAAAAGACGTTATCTGTATCTACGTAGCTATTGGACAAAAACAATCTACAGTTTTAAATGTTCATGAAACTTTAAAACAATTCGGAGCAATGGAATATTCCATCATTATTGCCGCAAATGCATCTGATCCAGCCCCATTATTATATCTAGCTCCTTATTCGGGAGTTTCAATTGCGGAAGAATTCATGTTTAATGGTAAACATGTTTTAATAATTTATGATGATTTAACTAAACATGCGATTGCTTACCGAGAACTGTCATTGCTATTAAGAAGACCGCCGGGTCGCGAAGCTTTCCCGGGTGACGTTTTCTATCTTCATTCCCGCCTTTTGGAAAGAGCCGCAAAACTTAGCGATAAGTTAGGCGGAGGATCAATTACAGCTTTACCGATAATTGAAACTCAAGAAGGCGATATTTCCGCATATATTCCTACCAACGTAATTTCAATTACAGATGGTCAAATATTCTTGCAATCACAGCTCTTCTATTCAGGAATCAGACCGGCCATCAATGCCGGATTATCGGTATCCAGAGTCGGTGGTTCTGCTCAACACAAAGCAATTAAGAAAGTCTCCGGAACTCTAAGGTTAGATTTAGCTAGTTATCGCGAACTTGAAGCGTTTACTCAATTCGGTTCCGATTTGGATGACGCAACCAAATCTAAGCTCGACAGAGGTGAAAGAACCGTCGAAATCTTGAAACAAGGGCTTCATGAAACCATGCCTTTCGAACTTCAAGCCATCTCTATTTTCGCTCTTTCCAATGGATTCCTTGATCAAATCAAGATTCCGGATGTCAAAAAATATGAAATGGACTTGCACCAATTTTTCTTGAGCGACAAGGAAGCCAACAAATTATTGACTGAAATCAAAGAAACAAGAGATCTGAAAAATAAAGATGGATTGATTCAAGCCATTGATCGTTTCACACAAGATTACCTGTAATGAAGGAGTGAATTAAATGGCTTCATTAAGAGATATAAAAAAGCGAATAGAAGCAACTCGTAAAACTTCGCAAATAACGAAAGCCATGAACATGGTTTCTGCTTCAAAATTAAGAAAAGTCGAACGCAAGTTCAAGGCTTTTCAGCCGATTAAGGGCAAAGTGAAATCGATTCTCGAACAAGTTCTTTCGACAAATGCCGATTATACTCACCCATTGATGCAAACAAGAGAAATAAAAAAAGTCGGTTATATTTTAGTGACCAGCGATAGAGGATTGGCCGGCCCTTACAACAACCAAATCATCAAATATTTTGAAAGTTTAATCAAAGAAGACAACCGCGAATTTATCGTCGGCACCATCGGATATAAAGCTTACAGCTATTGTAAAAGAAAGAAATACCCGATGTTAAACGCCGAATCGATTAATTCCCGAGATGATATTAAATTTATCGACTTCCAGGCCATGTCCAGAGCTTTCATAAAATTGTATCTGGACAGACGCGTTGATAAGATTGTCATAATTTTTTCTGGTTATATCAACACCATCACCCAGGTGGTTAGAGAAGAAGTGCTCTTGCCGATAGCCGACTTAATCAAGAACAAACAGACGGTTGACAAATACCTTTTCGAACCTTCAACGGAAGAAGTGATCGATAAATTGTTGCCGATATATTTGGAAAACACGCTTTATGGCATCATCCTCGATGCCAAAACTGCAGAGCACGCATCAAGAATGAATGCCATGAAAAATGCAACTGATAATGCCAAGGATATCATCCGTAAGCAAAATCTTATATATAACCGTGCAAGACAAGCACAGATTACCATTGAGCTTACCGATATCATCGGTGGCGCAAATGCGGTTAATTAGGAGGAAATATGCCTAACTTAGGAAAAATAATACAAGTAATGGGCCCGGTCGTGGATGTCCAGTTTACTGGAGAAATGCCACAGATCAACAATGCCTTGGAGATTAAAGTCAAACCAGAAGATAATAACGGAGTTGGAGTTAATTTGACTTTGGAAGTATCGTTGTTTTTGGGTGGTGGAGTTTTAAGAACTATCGCCATGGATTCTACCGACGGACTTACCAGAGGTATGGAAGTTATAGACACGGGCAAACCGATATCTGTTCCAGTAGGAGATGTAACTTTAGGAAGAATTTTCAATGTTTTGGGTCAACCGATCGACGGCAAACCGCTTGAGGGAGAATTCGAAACTTTACCGATACATCGTCCAGCTCCAGTCTTGGAAGACTTGAATGCCGCAACCGAAATATTAGAAACCGGCATAAAAGTTGTAGATTTGTTAGCGCCTTATATCAAAGGCGGTAAAATTGGTTTATTCGGTGGTGCCGGTGTTGGCAAAACCGTTTTAATCCAAGAATTGATTAATAACGTAGCTCAGGAGCATGGCGGAATTTCGGTCTTTGCCGGTGTTGGCGAAAGAACTAGGGAAGGAAACGACCTTTATCATGAAATGACGGAATCAGGGGTTATAAAAAAGACAGCCATGGTCTTTGGACAGATGAATGAACCGCCAGGAGCGAGAATGAGAGTCGGACTTTCGGGACTGACAATGGCGGAACATTTCCGCGATAAAGAGCATCAGGACGTATTGCTTTTCATCGACAATATTTTCCGTTTTACTCAAGCCGGTTCAGAAGTATCAGCCTTGCTTGGACGTATGCCTTCAGCGGTTGGTTACCAACCGACATTGGCTACTGACATGGGTCTTTTACAGGAAAGAATCACTTCAACCAAAGCCGGATCCATCACTTCCATTCAAGCGGTTTACGTTCCAGCCGACGATTATACCGATCCAGCACCAGCTACTACATTTACCCATTTGGACGCTACAACCAATCTTTCCAGAAAGATTTCCGAAGAAGGAATCTATCCGGCGGTGGATCCGCTAGCTTCAACTTCCCGAGCGTTGACTCCGGAAATTGTTGGAGAAGAACATTATCGAGTCGCCAGAGAAGTACAACGTACTTTGCAAAGATACAACGACCTACTGGACATTATCGCCATTTTGGGTATGGATGAATTAAGTGAGGATGATAAACTGGTGGTACATCGTGCCAGAAGAATCAGATTATTCTTATCACAAAACTTTCATGTAGCGGAACAATTCACCGGGCAAAAGGGATCTTTTGTCAAGGTTAGTGATACTGTCAAGGGTTTTAAAGAGCTATTGGAAGGTAAATACGACCATTTGCCTGAAGACGCCTTCCGTTTGGTCGGCAGCATTGAAGAAGCGGTAAAAAAAGCGGAAAAAATGAAGTAGGAGGTAAAGTATGAAAATTTCCATAGTGACGCCGGACGGCGAACTATATAATGAAACAGTCGATGCTGTCATTGTTTCGTCATCCAATAACGGCGACTATGAGATGTTGAAAGACCACTTACCTATCATCTCCACCATCGATACCGGATACATCAAATTAACCCAAGCCAACTTGGTTTATTATGTTGTTATCATCAATGGTGTGGTGGAACACCATGATAATATCATCACCGTTATCGCTCAAGACGCTTTTATCGGCGAATCCAAGGAAGAAGCGATGAAGAATCTGATGGAAATCAGAGAAAACAGAATTGAAGAAAATCGTCAAAGAAACATTGAATTGGCAAAGGCCGAAAAAGAATTGTTGAAACAAATCAAACAAACCGGCGCTGGACATTTGTAGGGGGAAAGATGAAAACAAGAGAATTTGAAGTAGTTACTAAATATCTTGAAAATGAGATATCTTTACCGGAAAGAAAGACTAAAGGCAGTGCGGGATACGACATATCTTGTGCTATTGATACTTTGATTAAAGCCAATGGATACCAGTTTGTACCAACAGGCATCAAAGCCTATATGCCAGTTGATGAAGTGTTGAAAATTTATCCGCGCAGTTCCTTGTCTTTTAAGAAAAATTTGGTTTTGTTGAATTCGGTCGGCATCATCGATTCCGATTATTACAACAATCCAGATAATGAAGGAGAAATTCTTTTGATTATGTACAACTTCGGCAAGGAAGACGTCTTGATCAAGAAAGGCGAAAGAATAGCACAAGGGCTTTTCAGCAAGTATCTCACTATTGACGGCGATTCAAATAATACAAAAAGATCGGGAGGATTAGGTTCGACAGGACACTAATCCTTTTTTCTTGACAATATTTGCATAATAAATTTAAATAACGAAAAACAGACGGTTTGACGGTAAATAATGCTTGATTTTACTGCTAAAATTTGATAAAATACAAGAGCCGTAAAAAATACACACACTTATGAGTTTTTAAACTCGGGAGCCGCTAATACTTTGGTGGTGGGTTCAAAACGCTGATTAAGTGGAGGCTAAAAATCAAAAAGGAGGAAATAAAAATGGGAGTTATTGCAATGAAAGCTCTGCTTGAAGCAGGGGTACATTTCGGACATCAGACTAGAAGATGGAATCCTAAGATGGCTAAATACATCTACACTTCTAGAAATGGTATTCACATCATCGACTTACAAAAGACCAGCGATTTAATCGATGAAGCTTACAAAGCTTTATTCGACATTGCATCTGAAGGCGGAAAGGTGTTGTTTGTTGGAACCAAGAAACAAACACAAGATCCGATAAAAGAAGCAGCTGAACGTTCTGGACAATACTACGTTAACCAAAGATGGTTAGGTGGTACTTTGACAAACTTCAAGACAATCAAGAGATCAATCGCTAAATTACAAAGTCTTTATAAAATGCAAGAAGATGGTACTTTCGATGCTCTACCGAAAAAAGAAGTCATCAATCTGAAAAAAGAAATAGCTCGTTTGGAAAAATTCTTGGGCGGTATCAAAGAAATGCGCAAAGTACCGGAAGCGCTATTCATCATTGATCCAAGAAAAGAAAGAAACGCTATTCTCGAAGCAAGAAGATTGGATATTCCAGTATTTGGTATCGTCGATACAAACTGTGATCCTGATGAAGTCGATTATGTCATCCCAGCTAATGATGACGCCTTACGTTCAGTAAGACTTATCGTCAACAAATTGGCAGATGCAGTTATCGAAGCTTCTGGCGGTCAAAGTAATTTGGACGTTGAAGCGGAAGAAGACACTACAACTGAAGAAACCGATATTGAAGAAGTATTGGAAGAAGAAGTTGTCGCTAGCAAAAAGCCAGCACCAGCTGCTAAACCAGTCGTGGTCAAAGTTACTTCACAACCTGTTAAAGAAGAAGTTAAACCTGTTGAAAAGGTTGAAACTAAAGTTGTTGAAATCGACTTAGATTCCAAGACTGTAGCTGAATTAAAAGATATGGCTAAAGAACTTAACTTATCTGGATATTCCAGTTTAAGAAAAGCAGAATTAATCGACCTTATAAAAACAGCACTTTAAGAATTTCGGGAGCACGTAAAAATGCTCCCTTTTTAAAGAGTTAACCTGTTGTAATGACAGATGATATATGATATATTTAATATGGTAAATTAGGAGGAATTATTATGGATATCAGTGCTTCATTAGTAAAAGAATTAAGAGACAAAACCGGCGCTGGACTAATGGATTGCAAGAAAGCCTTAGTCGAAACAAACGGTAACATAGATCAAGCTGTTGACTGGCTAAGAGAAAAAGGAATTGCCAAAGCGGCTAAAAAAGCTTCAAGAATCGCTGCTGAAGGTGCTTGCGAAGTTAAAGTCAGCGGTAATACGGCAGTTATTTTTGAATTGAACTGCGAAACAGATTTCGTCGCTAAAAACGAAAAGTTCCAAAATTTAGTAAATTTAATCGGTGATGCATTATTAAAGAATCAACCTGAATCTACCGAAGCGGCATTGGCTTCCCAAGTCAATAACAAACCACTTCAAGAATTACTGTTTGAAGAAGTTTCTACAATTGGCGAAAACTTGACATTCAGAAGATATGAATTGATCAAGAAAAACGATAACCAAACTTTCGGTGCTTACGTACATATGGGCGGAAAAATCGCTTCTTTGACAGTTGTTAACGGACATAGCCAAGAAGCTGCGAAAGACACAGCTATGCATGTTGCAGCTTCAAGCCCGAGATACATTTCTCGCGAAGAAATTTCCGAAGAATACATTGCTCACGAAAAAGAAGTTTTATTGAAAGAAGCATTGAATGAAAATGCTGAATCAGACAAACCAAAACCGGAAAACATCATTGAAAAAATGGTTGAAGGCCGTTTGAACAAAAACCTAAAAGACATTTGCTTGTTGAATCAACCATTTGTCAAAAACCCTGATGAAACAGTTGAACAATATGTGAAATCAAAGGGCGTTACCGTCGCTTTGTTTAAACGTTTGGCTGTTGGTGAAGGCGTTGAAAAGAAAGAAGAAAACTTCGCTGACGAAGTTATGAAACAAGTCGGTTAATTAAAGGACATTAATTTGTCCTTTTTTTCAAATAAATTAGGAGGTACAATTTATGCCGAAGAGAAGAGTAATGATTAAATTGAGCGGCGAAGCTTTAGCTGGTGAAACTGGTGTTGGCGTCGATCCGCAAACAGTCAAGAACATCGCTAAGGAAATAAAGGAAGCTTATGAAGCCTGTGAATGCGAAATTGGCGTGATTGTCGGCGGCGGCAATATTTTCCGCGGCAAATTGGCTGAAGATATGGGGATCGAAAGATCAAGCGCCGATTATATGGGCATGATTGGGACAATTGTCAACGCTTTGGCTTTACAGAATTCTTTGGAAGCCATCGGCGTAGAAACCCGGGTCATGAGTTCAATCAATATACCCGAAGTGGCCGAACCTTATATCAGAAGAAAAGCTTTATCTCATTTTGAAAAAGATCGAATTGTCATTTTTGGCGGCGGCACGGGCAACCCTTATTTTTCCACTGACACCACGGCCGCATTAAGAGCCGCAGAACTTGGAGCTTCAATCGTCTACATGGCAAAAAACGGAACTGACGGAGTTTATGATAAAGACCCTCGTAAACATGACGATTCAGTCAAATTTGAAAATTTGACTCATCAAGAAGTCTTGCGTAAAAACCTTTCCGTCATGGATTCGACAGCAGCTGCGCTTTGTTATGACAACAATATTGATATTTATGTCTTTGACATGAATGTGCCAGGAAACATTCGCCGAGCTATTCTTGGTGAAAATATAGGAACAATGATTCAAAAAGGCAAAGGAGGAAAATAAGATGCCAGAAACAATTTTATTAGAAGCCGAAGAAAAAATGGAGCACACGCTATCTATTCTCCATCGTGATTTTTCTACTGTGAGAAGCGGACGTGCAAATCCGAAAATGTTGGAAAGAGTACATGTCAGTTATTACGGTGTCGATACGCCTTTAAATCAGGTTGCTTCAATCGCCGTACCTGAGGGAAACCAAATCTACATTAAACCTTACGACAAAACATTGGTTAGTGAAATCGAAAAAGCGATTTTTGGAGCCAACCTTGGAGTTACTCCGTCAAATGATGGAATAGGAGTAAGAATCGTCTTGCCACCGATGACTGAAGAAAACCGCAGAAACTCAGTCAAAGTCATTCATAAAATGTCTGAAGACAGCAAAGTTGCAGTCAGAAATATTCGTAGAGACGCAATCACACAGTACAAGAAAATGGAAAAAGATTCCGCTATTACTGAAGATGATTTGACCTATTACCAAGATGAAATCCAAAAATTGACTGATAAATTCGTTGAGAAAATCGATGAATATTTTAAAGAAAAAGAAAAGGACATCATGCATATCTAGTTGACAATTAAGTTGTAAACTGTTTCTAAACAAGGTTTACAACTTTTTTATTTTCCCCTAAGATAAACGGTGAATAAAAATCATAGAATAATCACATAAAATATAGTATAATTTAATACTAGGACGGTTTATGACATGTTTAAAACTAAGAAAATTGAAAATCTGAATATTCCACAACATATCGCCATCATTCTTGACGGTAACGGTCGTTGGGCGAAAAAAAGACATATGCCGAGAACCTATGGCCACCAAAAAGGGACGGAAAATATCAAGACGATTGCCATAGCTGCTTCAAAATTAGGAATTAAAGCCTTGAGTGTCTATGCTTTTTCCACGGAAAATTGGTCTAGACCCGACGATGAAGTCAATTTTTTGATGAAGCTCCCTGGGGAATTTGAAGCCAGATTCAAGGATGAATTCAAAAAACACGACATTAAGGTGATGTTTTCTGGTAGAAAAACGCACTTAAGCAAAGAAAACCTGGAAATTTTGGAAAGAATTACAGAAAAAACCAAAGAGCGACAAGGGTTGGTATTGAATATTTGTTTTGACTATGGTTCAAGAGCGGAAATTACTGAAGCTATCAAAACAATCGCTAAAAAGGTCGAAGAAAAGCAAATAAAGATTGATGAAATTGACGAAGCTATGGTTGAAAATCATTTATATACTCGTGACTTACCTAAACTTGACCTTTTAATCAGGCCAAGCGGGGAAATCAGGTTGTCCAACTTCCTGTTATGGCAAGCAGCCTATGCCGAACTATATTTTTGTGAGACATATTGGCCTGATTTTAATGAAAGCGAACTTATGAAAGCCATCGTTGCTTACAATAATAGAGACAGAAGATTCGGAGGTTTGAAGAATAAATAATGAAGCAGAGAATCATTACCGGCACTATCTTTGTGGTGGTGCTTAGCTTATTTGTTTATTTTGGCGAAGGCAATCTCGAATTTCTTTTCTCGGGGCTGGCAGTGGTGTTGTCACTGGGAGCGGCGATCGAATTCAGCCGTATGTTGAATAAAAACAAAGACTTTTGTTTATTCAACTACTTGGCAGTGCCGTTGACTTTTTTGTTCAGTCTATTATCCGTCATTTTTTTTGATGAGACTTGGTACTATTTATTTGTGTTTATCTATCTGGTAAGTCTGATTTTAATTTATGCAATAATTTTTGTTTTTAAAGAAAATTTCACCAAAAAAGATTTTTCAGAGCAATTTTTGACAATTCTTTATACGTCTTTAGGCTTTATTGGTTTTGCATATCTAAGGACAATATCCATCCATTTGATTATTTATTTGTTTATGGTGGCGATGTTGACTGACGTTTTCGCTTATTTCTTTGGTATCAAGTTTGGCAAACATCGATTGGCGCCTAAGATTTCACCGAAGAAAAGTATTGAAGGCGCAATCTCCGGATTGATTTTCGGAGGGATTATCAGTGGACTATACGCTTATTTTCTTGATGTTTTCAATTTTGGCTTGATTGTCACAATTCTATTTTCCTTGGGACTGTCAATCGTTTCACAAATTGGCGATTTAGTCGCTTCGAAATTCAAGAGAGAACACGACATAAAGGATTATTCACAGATTTTCCCTGGTCATGGCGGAATTTTGGATCGTTTCGACTCCAGTATGTTCATTGCGATATTCTTGATGATCTTGGTAATGGTGTTCTGATGAAAGAAATATATTTATTGGGAGCTACGGGCTCAATTGGCCAACAAACTTTGGAAATAATCCGAGCGAATCCGCGAGACTTTATTCTTAAAGGCGCCAGCGCCAACGATAACCTAAAATCGCTAATCAAAATTATTGAAGAATTCCATCCAGAAGTTATCGCAGTCAAGGATGAAATGCAAAAAGAGGTATTGGAATCGCTTTTTCCAAGAACAACCATTTTTTTGGGAGAAGAAGGTTTGACCAAGTTAGCGATATTTAACCCAAACAAGGAGATTACGCTAATCAATGCACTAGTGGGAATGGTAGGACTGAAACCAACTTTGGCGGCTATAAAGAATGACAGAGACGTTTTATTGGCAAACAAGGAAACTTTGGTTGTGGGTGGCCATTTAATTAAAGAAGCTTTGAAAAACTCTAGCGCAAAACTTTATCCGATTGATTCTGAACATTCTGCATTATGGCAGGCATTAAACGGTGAAGACATAAAAACGGTCAAAAGATTGATTATAACCGCTAGTGGAGGTGCTTTTCGAGATTTGACCAGGGATGAACTCAAAAATGTGAGCGTCAGAGAAGCGCTGAATCATCCTAACTGGTCGATGGGCAATAAAATAACCATCGATTCAGCGACGATGATCAATAAAGGTTTTGAAATCATCGAAGCTTGTTATCTGTTTGACATTGATATCGATCATGTTGAAGCTGTCATTCATAAGGAAAGCATTATTCATTCGCTGGTTGAATTCAACGACGGATCGGTCATGGCGCAGATTGCCGATCATGATATGCGCTTGCCAATCCACTATGCGATGTACTATCCGAAAAGAAAGTCGTCAATCGCCAACAAGTTTGATTTGATGCGTCTTAACAATCTGCATTTTTCGCAGATAGACATTAATCGATACCCTTGTCTACAATACGCTATTGATGCATTTAAAAAAGGCGGAAGTTTAAGAACTGTTTTAAATTCAGCCAATGAAGTGGCAGTTAAACTTTTTTTGGAAGAGAAAATAGCGTTCTTGGATATTGAAACAATCATTAAAAAAGAAATGGATTCACATAAGATAATTTCCAATCCGTCAATTGATGAAATTTATGCGATAGATAAAGAGATTAAGGATAGAATTTATCAACAATATTAAGGAGCAAACAACAATGTTAATTACTTTAAGTTTTATATCGACTTTTGGAAACATCTTGATTTTTCTCTTGGTGCTTTCTTTGGTTATTTGTATACATGAATTAGGCCACCTTTACTTTGCGAAAAAAGCTGGCATTCTTTGCCACGAATTCTCCTTTGGTATGGGGCCGAAATTATGGAGTACGAAAAAAGGCGAAACTACTTATTCCATCAGAGCGATACCTTTTGGTGGTTTTGTTTCAATGTCCGGTGAGGAACTGGAAGAAGAACTAGTTAAAATTGGTCAGGAAATCCTTTTGGGATTCAATGAAGCTGGCGTGGTTGATAAAATTGTTCTCAATCCTAATAACCCGAATTATCGTGATTTAATGAGAGTCACAGTAGAAGGTATGGATTTAAGAACTGACAACGCTCTTTATATCAATGAATATAAAGTCAAAGACGACGCATTTTATATCTTTGACAAGAAAGAAATGCAAATAACACCTTCGTCGAGAAGTTATACAGGAAAAACTAAGTGGCAAAGATTCTTGACAATCTTTGGCGGTCCGATGATGAATTTTGTATTAGCTTTTGTCTTTTTCCTTATCATAGCTTTGGTTTCCGGTGTTCCGAACACCGAAAGCACTGTAATCGGTGAAGTAAGTCCTGGATCTCCGGCTTATGAAGTCATTTTGCCCGATGACAAGATTATATCAATCAATGGTGTGGAGATTTCTAGCTGGAGCGGAGAAAACAATTCAATCTCCAGCGAATTAGCGAAAACTGTCGACGGTTATGATATCGTCGTGGAAAGAAACGGCGAGTTGGTCACTTTACCTACCATTTATCCGACATTGAATTTCATTGGCTTAGGTTTTTCCGGTTCTTCCGCAAATACGGAGTTAATCATTGATAGACCGCTTTATAATGTAACAGAACTTGTTGCCGGAGATAAAATCATCGCCATCAATGATCAACAAATGACCACTTGGGATGACGTCATTGCCTTTTCTGAAGCTAATAAAGCAGGTTCGGTTGATAAAGAAGACCTTTTCAAAATAACTGTTTTCAGACAATATAAAGCTAGCGTTAAAGGAGAAATCTTAAGTATCGATTTGGTTGATGGAGAATATATCATACATTTAAAGCCGGTTGAAGAAAGTGAAGCTTTACTTTATGCTTATTATCTAAAAGCTGAAGAAACCCTATATGTGGAAGAGGGCGATACTGTCGAAGCCGGTGAGGTTTTGGGCAGCGGCAGCAATTATGATTTTGAATATGTCGTTTATGGCGAAGAAGTACTATCGGCAATGAACGCGGAATTCTTCAATACCAGAATTGGCATCGGTGGCACTACCAAATTCAGCTTCTTTGGCGGGATTGCCAACAGTTTCGTTCTGTTTTGGAACGCGGCAGCTTCTATTTTTGGAACATTGGGGTTATTGTTCACTTCGGATTTGATTGGAATTTCCGATTTAAGCGGTTTTGTCGGAATCTTTTCCTTGACTTCCCAAGCTGCTTCAGCGGGAATAATATCCTTAATGAGTTTTATCGGTTTATTATCTGTTAACCTTGGTATCATCAACCTCCTGCCGATACCGGCACTCGATGGCGGCAAGATTGTTTTCATCGGCTATGAAATCGTAACAAAACGTAAACCGAATCAAAAAGTTGAGAATTGGTTGCACACAATAGTTTTCTTCCTTTTAATCGCCTTGATGATTTATGTTACTTATAACGATATTTTGAAGTTAATTGGCATTTAAAAACTTTACAATTTTATTGTTTTTTACATTTGAAATACAGTGAATAAATAAGATAGTTGAAAGCCAAAGTTAGCCAAAATCAACTATCTTTTTATTTGAAGAATTTTTGTTAAAATTTCCGAGAAATAATCATTGACAATAATTTTTTGGTATGATAAAATATATAAGCGCGTCAAGATAGCGCGCACTTAATATCCCTAGGTATAACAACCTATAGGGAACTGATCTTTGAAAACTAAACATATGAAAGAAATCGAACAATAACAACGAACCAAGCAAAAGAAAAAAAATATGAGCTAAAAAGAATAATTCATATAAAAAATATGGAGAGTT
>JAQVFZ010000060.1 GCA_028697025.1 Candidatus Izemoplasmatales bacterium
GTGCTCTTCCGATCTAACCTATCCCCTTTGGAAATTTCCTATGACTCGGAAGAAACGAAAATCTTTGTTCAAGAAACGAAGGTGAAACAATGATTAGGGAAGTAGTGGTAATTGGCGGTGGAGCTAGCGGCTTAGCCGCAAGCATCGCAGCCAAAAAGAGAAATAAAGACGTGCTTTTGATTGAGAGAGAAAACGAGTTGGGTGGGATATTGAATCAATGCATCCATAATGGATTTGGTCTGGAAGTGTTCAAGGAAGAATATACTGGACCGGAGTATGCCTATAAATTCATTCAGGACTTCAAATCTAATAATATTGATTGTATGTTAAATACAACTGTGATAAAACTGGAAAAGGAAAAAGACTTGTTCATCATCACTTTGACCTCTTCAAAAGCCGGTCTTGAGACTATCAAAGCCAAGTCGGTTATCATTTCCAGCGGTTGTTATGAAAGAACCAGAGGTCAAATCTCGATGCCCGGCGATAGACCGATTGGCGTCATAACCGCAGGGAGCGCCCAAAGATATTTGAATATGAACGGTTATATGGTCGGGAAGAAAGTATTTATCTTAGGTAGCGGCGATATTGGCCTTATCATGGCCAGAAGAATGCATCTTGAAGGTGCAGAGGTTTTGGGAGTGGCGGAAATAATGGCTTACTCCAACGGCTTGAACCGCAACATCGTCCAGTGTTTGAATGACTTTGATATTCCGCTTTTCTTGTCTCATACCGTAACCAACGTCGAAGCCGACGAATTCAAACGCTTAAAGGCAATTACGATCCAACAGGTGGACGAATCATTTATCCCAATCGTAAATACGGAAAAACGTTTCGAAGTCGATGCATTGTTGCTCTCTATCGGTTTGATACCGGATATCACCTTATTGGATGATTTGAATGTTGAAGTTGATTCTAGAACAAAAAGCGCAAAAATCAACCAGGCATATGAAACCTCGGTTTCCGGACTCTTTATTTGTGGCAACTCGCTTCAAGTCCACGATTTGGTCGACAATGTCTCCAAAGAAAGCCAAAGAGCTGGTGAAGCGGCTGCGGATTTCATCGAAAATATCAATAGAGAAAAAAAACAAATCAATATTATTAACGGCAAAAACATCCTTTATGTCACGCCTCAGCATTTGGATTTTGGTTGGAATCACAAAGATTTGAACATTACTTTCCGTTCAACCAAAAAATTGGAAAAAGCAGTTGTCAAAGTCTATCAAGGCGACAGTCTGATTTATCAAAAAAGAAGAAGTTTTATCGTTCCGGCGGAGATGGAAACTATAAGTTTCGCTTATAAGGATTTATCAAAAGAACAGGATATAGTTTTAGAACTGGAGGAAATGTGATTATGGCTAAAGAATTTATCTGCATCGTTTGTCCAAGAGGATGCCGCGTGAGAGTCGACGATTACATGGTAATCTCTGGAAATCAATGTAAACGTGGCGAAACCTATGTTTTGAACGAGATGAAAAATCCAAAAAGAGTTTTGACTACGACCGTAAGAACCATTTTTGAAGAAATACCTAGAGCGAGCGTAAAAACTTCCGACGCCATTCCCAAAGAACTGCTGTATCAAGCTATGGAATTGATTAATAAAGTAGTAATTACAGAGGAAATGGATATCCATGACATTGTGATTGAGAATATTTTGAATACGGGAGTCAATCTCGTTTTGACAAAAGAAATCAAGTTGATAAAAAATTGAGAATTATGATGAACTCACGAAGAAAATTGCTTCGTGAGTTTTTTTATCTTGTTTTATAAATTGATGGTTTTTATAGTATAATATAGACATATAAATGATTAAGGTGGTTTTTGGATGATGAAAAAGCTTTTTGTTATGCTAATAGTGAGTTTATTGATATTATCAGTGGTTGGCTGTGGCCTTATTCCGGGCTCAAGCACTGAATCTTTAACTACGACCGCTTATCCGACGACTTTTACCTGGCCTGAAGTCGAGACTACCGAAGATTCAAGAATTGAAATTATAAATCAGAAGTACCAAGAGTTTTCTTCATCGCTACCTACAGAATTTTCCGCTTCAGTAATTTTGCCGGAGATTGATACGGTCGGATACTCAACTGAGTATTATTTGAATGAAGTTATTCTGACTGACAATAAATTAAACTATCTTCCTCAAAGTTATGATGAGGAAATCTCAATCACTTTGAAAATCACCTATCAAGGGTTGACTCTGAGTTTTGAACTCGAGATTTTACAACTGCGTGATGAAGCACTCTACAATGAGGAGCAGACCAATATCCGCTTCGATGAGATTGTCGAAGAAATAGAAGCGATGATTCCCGAAGTTATTTTTTCTGACTTTACCATTCCCGATGTTTCTATCGCTGGGGTTGAGACCTACTTTTTTGTCGATAAATCCCATATTTATCATGATCGTTTGATTTTTACATTTCCGGAAACTGACGAAGTCGTAAATCTAGGAATAGATATCACTTACAATAGACAAATGAGAAGAATATCGATTCCCATGATCATGAGTGATTTTTACCATTTGCCAAAGATACCGGAGATCTATATCATAACTGACGACTTCAGTCCGATAGAGACTAAAGAAGAGTATGTTTATGGCTATTTGGATATGTTTTCTTATGACCAATACTATAATTCGGTCATGGAACTTGGCGGCGCAAGAATCGGGATAAAGCTTCGTGGCAATTCCACGATGTTCATGCCTAAACTTCCCTATAAAATCAAGTTTGAAACCAAACAGGAAATGTTAGGAGAATATGCCGAGAAAGATTGGGTATTGCTGGCTAATTTCGCTGATCAGACTTTGGTGAGAAACGCTCTTGCCTTTAATCTTTCCAAGGAGTTGAATCTGGAATTTACTCCATCAGTGAATTTCGTCGATTTGTACATCAATGGCGTTTATCAAGGGAATTATCTTCTGACCGATCAAATCGAAGTGACCAATGATCGAGTCGATATCGAAGAAAATTCTCCAGATATCGATACCGGCTATTTAATCGAATATGATATGAGACTTTACGATGTCGGTTTAGATAACGTTACAGAAAACTATTTTATGGTCGATTATGTGCCGATGGTAATCAAATCTCCCGATATCTCCGACGCTCATTATTCAAATGATCAATATTTGTTTATCAAGGATTATATGAACAATCTATATCAAGTCTTGAAGAACAAAGGCGATTATTCGGGGTTGATTGATGAAGCAAGCTTCATCGATTGGTTCATCGTCAATGAATATCTAAAAAACGTCGATAGCGGCTATTCTTCCGTTTATTTCCATAAAGACAAGAGTGGATTGTTGAAGATGGGACCGGTTTGGGACTTTGATTTATCAAGCGGCAATTACGGTCACTTGCAAGAAGACTTGAGAGGGCCTGAGGGTTGGTATACGGCCAGATATGACAAGAATATCTTTTTCCTTCATTTAATGGAGTATCCGGCTTTCAGAGCCAATCTGAAAGCGAGATGGAACGAAGTCTATGATTTAATCTTGGCCAATATCGAAAGCATTTATCCTTTGATTGATTCAATGGCAAGATCAAGATATTTGAATTTTGAACTTTGGGATGTGATTGGTACGAACAGCGATTGGTACACAGCGCCTGAGATATTGGAACTTGATACCTATGAAGAACAAGTCTATTTCTTGGTTGATTTCTTGACAAAAAGAGCTGAATGGTTGAACCAAGCAATAAACAACTTATAAAGAACCAAATCTCTTTCAAACATTAAAGTGAAAGAGATTTTCTATTATAATTGAATAAAAATGGTCTTTTTGGCCTGTTAGGTAAAGTTGTAAAGGCTTTCACTAATTTTTTTGAATTATAATATTTCAATTTATTATTGAACTATTTTATAATATAATTAATAGATATTTACCTACTGACTATGAAGGAGTAACTCTTGAAAAAACTAGCGATTCTTATTGCCTTAGGAACACTTATGTTAGGCGTGACAGGCTGTAATGCAAAAACCACCAATCCATCGACAAATCATACGACTACTCTAAACATCACCGATGAGAACTCGGTCGTTTTGTTAGCTGACAGTCATTATCAATATAGTACTTTCTCAACCGAGAATATCAAAATACTTCACTTGGATATGACAGAAGATGTTTTAGTGTATGATAAATCTATGAATGAGTTGAACAAGGATGATATCTTATATTTGAATAATCAGAAATATGAAATCAAATCAACTTATATTCTGAACGAAACTGATGAGATAGTGGAGTTCTATTTAGAATTCAACAATCAAAGAACGTTAGTCAAGATAACAAAATCCGCTAAAGAAGTTCCTTATATCATCAGCTCGACATTGGTTGAAGCTGATGGGACCAAAGATTTGAGTTTCCAATTCGAACTTTTCGGCGGTAGCGTCAAACAGATAAGCGCTACCGAGATGATGGAAAACGATTATGAAGTAGTAGGCAATATCCTAACGATAAACAAGGAATACATAGCTTCGATGTTGGAAACAGAAGATGAATTCATCATCAATTACGCTTTAGAGACAGATCAGTTAGTGATTGGGTTCATCAGTATTTCGAGCAATTGATTTTGTGAGCCAAAAATTTGCAATAAATATGAAAAATGATAAAATATAGTCAAATGATGATTATTAATATTTTTTGTTTATAACAAATTATATTTTTTTAAGAACAAATGTAAGCGCTATTTTAGTAAAAATTAATAATTATGATAAATATAAATAGGAGGACGTCATGTCGAAAATAAAAAAAGAAGTCTATGAATCTCCGACAATTGAAGTCATTAAGTTCGAACTAAATGAAGCAATTGCGACATCAGCTGGCCCTGGTGGAGCATTTGAAGGTGATGAAATTGCTGGGGGTATGTGGTAATGAAAAAGTTATTTTTAGGATTATTCCTAATTTTTGGTCTTGCGATTGGGTTTATGAACTTAAACCCACAAGCTTTAGAACCGACATATAGTCCGATAACTTACACTTATACTATCAATAAAGATGGTGTATCTGAAACACCCACTACTATAACAAACATAAATTATGGAACTTCAGTTAGCTTTGATTTTGGCACAGCGCCAGAAGGTTATACTTTTATTGGACATATTAATCATGATAAATTGATATCTACAGGCTCAAACATTGTATCCATCAATGTAACTGATAATACAGCTGTTGAATATCTCTTTAAGACTACGGGATCAACAGCAGTGATTTTTAAAGATACTAATTTAGACTTCGTAGATATATTGTTGGCTAATGGAAGTGGAATCATAACTGGTTATCCAAATATCAGTTCTTATTCCAAACCGGGATTAACTACTACGAATTGGACTGACGGGACTAACACTTATACACAAACTGCGTTAGCAACTCAAGTGTTTTCCAGCGGAACCACAACAATACTGTACCCTCTTTATACTACTGCCGAATCATTATCAATATCCGTTCCAAATGGAACTATGACAAACTTGAGTATAGAAGAAGGTGTTTACTTTAATGATTTAATTCAAGTCGTGGCAAATGCTCCGGGAATTGGTTACTATTTTGATCACTGGGAAAAGGATGGAAGAATTGTCAGCTATGATGCTACATATACATTTACTGTTGCTGATAATCATAAATTAGCTGCTGTTTATGATCAAATTGAAGCATCATCTCATACGGGTAGTTTCGTTAGTGTGTCAACGCCATACGACAATTTAAGGACAGGTTATTATACTTTAGTAGGTCAATTTGATTTAGCGATTGAAGACAGTATTGTTGAATATGGTTTTATACAGTCAAATGATGTATCAAATCCGAATTTGGGAACTAATACTTTAACCACTGATACAGACATATTATATAGTTCTAAATACAACACTGAAACAAATGAATTTGTTATGAGTTTTAATAAATCAACCGCGCCTTTGAAAACTTATTATAGATCATTTATTACAGTTATTAATGGAACCGCTGTTTCAACAATTTATTCGGAAGTTGTTACTAATACAAAGGTATGGTTCTATAACTCCGAAGGCTGGACAAATATCTATGGTTTTACTAAATATACTGGTAGAGAGAGTTTGGAAATCAATGATTTAGAAAGTTGGCCAGGTACATTAGCTATTAAAGACGGAACCACTGATTGGTGGTATGTAAATGTTCCATTGGTTCCTGAAACACAAAACTTTACGATTATTTTTAACAATAATAGCAGCCAACAAAGCTTAGATATACAAATCAGTGATTCAACTAATATTTATACAGCGATTACAGGAGCAAAATATTCTTCTAGAGATATTGTTGTAGTATCATTTGGTACTTATCCTTCCGATCCAGTAGTTGCTGCTTGGGTTTATGGTGGAGAAGGCCTCAGTGATACTTGGATTGCAGGGACATTAGGAAATGGTAAATTTAGTTTCCAATTTGATTCAACGTTGAGAACAAATTTTATAATTGCCACTTTGTCCCAAACTCCATTATCATGGGATTTTAGAACCTATGAATCTGCCCCTTTTGCTGCCGCTTATGGTGGGCAATCTGTAACTTGGTAAATTTTGTTATAATTTAGGATTTTTAGTAATTTAGCATTGTTGGATTTTATAAAATTATATATGCAAAACCTTTGTTCTGTTCGAGCAGAGGTTTTTACTTTCCTTTTATTCATTGTTGGGATGACTTTTGTTTTATAGATGTTATAATTGAAATATATAAGAATTTTAAATTAATAGTTAGTTTGGGGGTACCATGAGTAAATTATTAAATGTAACCATTATTAATGACCACACATTAAGGTTAAATTCGGATGCTTTTAAAGGTGATGAAATAGACCTTTTAGAAATCAATAATGTCGATTTATCAATTATCACCAACAAAATCAATGAACAAAGAGATCTTGAATACAACAGAAGACTTGATTCTTTAAAAAGAGAATGGGAATTGACTAAACAAAATGCAATCAATGAAGCTTTAAAGAATCTCAATGAAGAAAATATCAAATTAAAACGTGATATGGAACTTGCTGAAGAAAAGATTAGAACCGCTATTGAAGCTAGGTATAATCTTGAAATCAACAAGCTCACCAATGAAATTGCGCTTTTAAACAAAGATTTGGCGAAAGTAAAAGAAAACAACTCCAAAGATATTGATTTGGCTTTACAAAAGAAAGAATTCGAATTCAAAGATCAAATCAATCTTCTGAAATACAAGATTACCAATCTTGAAAGAGATAAAGCAGATGAATTAAAGTCGCAAGACTTTGAATATCAGAAAAAATTGACAAATCTTGAAAACGACAAGAAAGAACTTGAATTAAAGTTCAAGTTGGAAAA
>JAQVFZ010000061.1 GCA_028697025.1 Candidatus Izemoplasmatales bacterium
ATACTTGTTATGGTTATCGTTGCGGCGATTTTGAATATTTTCGTATTGTTGCCGCTCTATGCCAAATTATATTTTGGCACATCGCTTGAAGCTTTATTATCAGCTTATGGCTTCACAGATCTAGTGAAGTTTATCTTCCTAGTTAATGTTCCTTTCAACATCCTAAAGGGTGTAGCGAACAGTGTTATTGTAATCATCATCTACAAGCGGATTTCTTCCGTAATCAAAGCAAAGGATAGTGATTCTATTGAATAAAAAAATAAAAATCTTATTAATTTTGCCCCTAATTTTTTTGCTTTTTGCTTGAGCTCCAACAACGACGACAAGCGAATATCTCGATTTGGATTATTCTGATTTCAACGGTCAATTCATTGAGATGACAGATGAACAATTAAGCATGCCACAGACTGATTACTATATCTATTATTACGGGCCTACCTGTGGGGCTTGCAATGAAATAAAACCGATTTTGTTGGATACGCTTTATCGCGCAAAATCAACGACTATCTATTTTGTCACGGTCTTTTCGATTAATGACCTACACCCTGATTCAGGCGTCAATGGTACGCCAACCATCATCAGAGTCACTGATAATCAGGTAGCTGAATTCTATGAAGGTGCGACCAGCATCTTGGGAATGCTCGATCAGATTAATTAATAATCAGCAGCGAGAACCTTAGCGACGACTTCCGGCAATTTGAGATCGTTTTTACGATTTATATCATAAAAATAGTAAGTGTTGAAATTTGTACCGATGTTGTTTCTTGAGGCAATCTTCTCTACACTTTCACTAATTTTAAACGGAATATTACTAGAAGACTTATTAAAAGAATAACGATACTTAAAAACAATTCCTCCATCTTCAATCTTGAATTTGAGAATTGTTTTTTTTGCTTTATCAGTAATTTTATATTTTTCGATATCTTCCCATCTTTCCCAGAAAAGATATTTTGACTTTAGTTCATTGATTTTTTCAATATTTTTAATGATTTCGTAACCATTGGTGAACCTATTATATAAGAATAGGCTATCGCCGATAATAATTGCATCACGATTTTTTTTGTAGTGAATCAAATAGATTTTATTTAGGTTGATGTCTTTGCTTATGACGATGAAATCTTTGGGTTTTTTTGATAAACCAATGATGAAACCAATCAGAAAAATTAATAAAAACGCACCGAAAACAGCAGTGAATGTCATCATGAAGTTGTGATATTCAATTTCACTGCTTTCTCTGGTTACACCGTTAATTTCAAAGGGAATTTTCATCAGCCAGAGAATGACAAAACTAATAAAGACCCAAAAAAATATGGAAAACAATAATCCAAGAACAAATATCGCCGTATTATTGCGCTTTTTAATCAGGCCATAATCAATATTTTTCAAATCAAACCCTAATTTTCTAGCAATCATGTAAAAGCTCTCTCTTTCCTGTTATTATCGCAAGATACAAATAACATTATATACATTATAACAATTAAGAGATTTTTTATAAATATTGTGTTCATAAAATCCTGTTTTAATGTTACAATAAAAACAGTAAAAACATTAAAAAGGATTGAAATAAATGAATACAATTAAAATAGATAAATATTTCCGAGGAATGGTAGCCAATAACGGCCTGAGCGGTATTGAAACAGAAAACACGATATTTTCTTTTCTAGCCGCGGCCAATCGTTCTTACTACGGCATCAGTTGCGAGCTATCAATATCCAAAGATAATCAATACATCGTAACCGGCTGCGATAGTCTGTTAAAATATGGCATGTTGAATCTGGATATCCCTTCATTTGCATATAATGAACTGAAAAAATTCGCTTTGGTAGACAGAAAAACCGGCGATTTGAATGAATTTGTCTTTATTCCTCGACTGGAAGATTACCTATCGATTTGCAAAGCCTACCGTAAATATATGTTCATTAAAATAAAAGACACTTTAGAACCCGAGACGATCACCGGGCTGGAGACTTATTTACGGGAAAATGGTGTAGAAGATAATTTTAGCTTGATAGCCGAAAATAAGAAACATTTACAGATCCTCAAAAAAAGCTTTCCTGGCAGCGTGCTTTATTATCATGCCAGATTTGTTGACGAAGATACTTTGGACTATTGCCAAAAACATGGTATAAATCTCTATCTTGATCATTCGAAACTAAAACGCGACTATATTAAGAATATGCATTTAGTGGGTTTGAAAGTAATAACCGGAATTGTCAACGATAAAGAATTAGCCGAGAAAATGATAAAATTTGATGTTGATTTTTTATTTACCAATATTTTAGAATAGTAATGTGTATTACCTAAAAATTATTACGTACAGGGAGGTAAATGATGAATATTACCATTGAAACAATTTTAAACAGAAGAAGCATTAGATCCTATCTGGACAAACCGGTTGAAGAGAATGATTTGAAACAAATCATTGAATGTGGGCTTTACGCTCCTAGTTCCAGGAATAAACAGGAGTGGCATTTGACTGTTATTACCAATAAAGATAAAATTGATGAGATTAATAAAATGGCAATTGAAGGCATGGTTCGCTTTGGTATTGAAGTTGATAAAGCTGCCCATATTTTCTACCATGCTCCATGCGTAATTGTCCTAAGCTCAAAAATCGGCGGATTTTCTGAAGTCAATATTGGTTGCGTGCTCGAAAACATCGCCATAGCAGCTAAATCTTTGGGATATGGTTCCTGCATAATTGGGCAGACCAGATATTTATATCATAAAGCCGACAAAATCGACGTAGATAAAGTTTTGAAGATTCCCGAAGGTTATGAACACGATCTAGCAATTTGCATAGGTTACCCTAAAGGTAAAGAACCGTTACCAAAACCAAGAAAAGAAAGAGCAGTCGACTATATTGATTAAAGGTGAAGGATTTATGTGGAAAACCGAATACCAGAAGTGGCTTGATTATAAAGATTTAGACCCTAACTTAAAAGATGAATTGCTCAGCAGTTCCGAAAAAGATTTGGAGGATATGTTTTATACTACCCTCTCTTTTGGTACTGGTGGTATGCGGGGGATTTTAGGGCCGGGTATCAATAGATTGAATATTTATACGATCAGAAGAGCTAATAACGGCTTAGCACAGTACTTAATCCATACCTATGAATCCAAAGATCTTTTGCGTGGTGTTGTCATCGCTCATGATAACCGATACATGTCCAAAGAGTTTGCTAGAGAGAGCGCAAAAGTCCTTGGTGCTTATGGAATAAAAAGTTATTTATTCACTGATTTAAGGCCAACACCAGAGTTATCCTTTGCGGTCAGTCATCTAAATGCTTTAGCTGGCATAGTTGTCACAGCGAGTCACAATCCACCGAATTACAACGGATACAAAATCTATGACGAATACGGATGCCAATACACCCCGCGATACGCTGACGTAATAGTCGATTATGTCAACAAGACCGGCGATATTTTTGAAATAAAGACTCTAAGTCTGAAAGAATTGGAAAATAATAACCTTATCGAGTATATCGATGAAGAAATAGATAAAGCTTATTTGGATTTAGTGAAATCCATCACTATCAATAAAGATTTACCAAAACCGCTTAAAATCGTATTTACACCACTCCATGGAACCAGTGGTTATCTTGGCAAAAGACTGATGGAAGAAGAGGGTTATATCGTTTACCCGGTTGAAGAGCAAATGGTCAACGATCCTAACTTTCCAACCGTAAAACTTCCAAATCCAGAAGAAAAGAGCGCTTTTGAATATGCCATAAAATTAGGACATAAAAAAGGCGCTGATTTGTTGATTGCCACCGACCCCGATGCGGATCGTCTAGGAATAGCGGTTTGGCATAAAGACGACTACATCCTATTGAATGGTAATCAAACTGGAGCCTTATTGATATATTACATTTTGAATGAAAAACAAAAAAAGGGCATTCTACCTGATAAAGGTGTTGTTTTCAACACCATCGTCACTAGCGATTTGGGAGCCAAAATTGCCCGAAGTTTTGGTATGGATGTCATATCTACCTTAACCGGATTCAAGTTTATCGGCGAACAGGCAAGATATCTTGAACAAGAAGATCGAGAATTTATCTTCGGTTATGAAGAGTCTTACGGTTATGTCATCAACGACGGTGTCAGGGATAAAGATTCGCTTCAGGCTATCTTGATGATTTCTGAAGCCGCTAACTATTATTTGACGCAGGAAAATAAGACTTTGTATGACAAATTACTGGAAATATATGAGGAATACGGCTTTTATCTCGAAGGATTGAAAAACATTCATCTCTTGGGAAAAGAAGGACAAGAACAAATTTCTCGCATCATGGATTATTTTCGGAATAATCCACCACAACAAATCAATTCCCGGCCAATTGTCAAAATAGAGGACTTTCTTTTGTCGGAAAGATATGTTAAAGGTAAAATCGAAACGATTGACTTGGACAAGTCAAATGTATTAAAATATTATTTGGATAACGAGTCATGGTTCGTCTTAAGGCCGTCAGGCACTGAACCAAAACTCAAAATCTATGCCGGTGTCATCGGCGATAGTCTAACCAATTCTCATGAATTGGTCGATTCATTGCTGGAAGAAGTCAATGACATCACCAGAAAGGTTGATTAAATTGTTAAAATATGTAATTGCAATAGCGATTATTGTTGTGATTGTCGGTTTATACTTATGGTCATATGCCATTAATGCCAAAACCGAAAAACCTGAAGGCTGCGAAGACGTAAGTTGTTCTGGCTGTGCGGTAGACAACTGTGCTACTCGCAAATAAATTATTTAATAACGACTGGGACATCTTGTTGAAAGATGAAATCCAGAAACCATATTTTGTCAAGCTATTGAATGATGTTGATAAGGAGTACCGTAATTTCACTTGCTACCCTCCTAAAGAGCAGATATTCAATGCTTTTTGTTTGACGCCATACAGCAAAACCAAAGTTTTAATCTTAGGTCAAGATCCCTACCATAATCCACTTCAAGCGATGGGGCTTGCCTTTTCAGTAAATGAAGGAGTGCAGTTACCGCCTTCATTGATCAACATCTTTAAAGAACTGCATGATGATCTAAACATCGCTCAACCAGCGAACGGGAATTTGACTCCTTGGGCTAAAAATGGAGTTCTCTTGCTTAATGCCATTTTGTCTGTAAGGAAAAATTCTCCTTTATCCCATTCAAGTTTTGGCTGGGAAAAGTTTACCGATACAGTCATCTCCCTCCTCAATAAAAAAGAAGAACCAATGGTTTTTGTCTTGTGGGGAAGTTACGCCAAGAGCAAGAAACCTTTAATCACAAGCCTCAAACATTTTGTGATAGAGAATGTTCATCCTTCTCCGCTTTCGGCTTATCGAGGCTTTTTCGGTTCAAAACCATTCAGTAAAATCAATGCTTTTTTAAAATTGACCAATCAAGAAATGATTGACTTCAGATTGAAGGAATAAAAATATGAAAGATAAACAACTTCAAAGATTAATATTTACGGCATTAATGGTCGCAATCGGCATCGTTTTATCAAACTTTGTTTCCATATCCTATCCGCCAAATTCAACTATCATCCGTTTTGGCATCGGCTATCTGCCACTGATTATCGTTTCGATAATTCTTGGCCCGAAAGTAGGTTTGGTTGCGGCGATTATTCAGGATATTCTCGGTTATTTCGTCTATATGCTGATATATGGATTTGCCTCTGGACCATTTTTCCCTGGTTTTACTTTTAATTCGATATTATATGGCGTGATACCCGGTTTGATTTATAACTTAAAAATCAATAGAAAAAATCTATTTCTGTACATGAATTTCATTTTGATGACTTTGATGTTAATTCTTGGAATATGGGGTTTGATTGAGATTGACTTCATTATTGAAATCATCGAAAATAAACTTTCCGTCGATATGAGTTTCAACCCTTGGATTATTTATTCTATGTTGGGAATGGGTATTTTGGGAGTCCTTTCCGGTTACATTTTCTTGTATATCAATCGCAATGAAGACGATTCATCGCAAAGAATCATATTTTCAGTAATTATCTTACAAATCATTGTGACCTTGATTTTAACACCTCTTTGGGTAACAATTCTTTATTCCAGTGCGACATTTTTGCCTCAGCTACCGCTAAGAATCATAAAAACCCCATTGGAGGTTTTTATCTACACCGTACTTTTATTAAGACTCATTAAAGTTTTCAAGAACTACAAAATATAAAAACGAGCGATTGATTTCGCTCGTTTTTATCTTAAAACTCAATTATTTTAACTTCGCCTGCACCTAAATGGAAATAGACTTTTCCATCTGGAGCAAAATCATGGTAATCTCTGCCAAACTCATAGGTAGAATATAATAGTTTACCGAAATTGTTGTAATTTTTGGCTTTATCACGTAGTTTATGAATATCAGCGTTGCAATGCATGTCGCTGTAGACATTGCTGTTAGCGACGACCAATAAGCATTTTCCATTAGATTTGTTAAAGTAAGAAACACCGATAGCAGGAGAATCGAATTCATTGAAGTAAATCGGTTCGTATTGATTCAAATCGGTAATTTCATTCAACCAAGCGTTACGAATATTCTTGACACCATCTAAATGATCAGCTAGCTCCCAACGGTTGTGGTTTAGATAATGAAGTGCATATTTATCAAACAAGGCTAATTTGCCATAGAACAAGTCGTCTGGCGGCAATTTGAATTTATCTTCACTTGTGCAATCAATTCCCGTATTCATTGGCTGAATTTCATACACTTCTTGACCGCTATTGATGAATGGCACCAAATTTGGCAACATCATATTCAAGACGGTCGTCATTCTCGCCAAGTTCCTGCCGCCATCCCTGCCGGCGATTCTTGCGGTGTCATGTGTTTCTGCGCAAGCAAACATCGGTAAGGCGATATCTTTGGCACCATAAACGAATTTATGAAGTTTCTTTTCCCAAATTCTTGGTTCCATCCAAAAACCGTTGACGATAATGATATTATAACCTGCTTTTTTTGCCTTAAGCGCATTGTCAGGATTAAGCTCTTCAGCGATAAAGGCGAAATCTTTATCTATTTTTCTTGCCTCTTCGATAATCATCGCAAATAGT
>JAQVFZ010000062.1 GCA_028697025.1 Candidatus Izemoplasmatales bacterium
ATGCAAGTTTTACTAATCCTTATCTAACAATTTTATATTTTCAAAAGATAAATCTTTCAAAATTTAATACTTGATGCATTCCATATTAAACCACTGGACAATTATAAAAAACGTGCTATAATTATTGAACAATATCAAAATATGAAGGCGGTACACATTTATGAAAGATAAGAAAATTTCTATTTTTACAGTCATAGGCGTTGCTGGTTCCATAGTCTTTATCATCGCTTTGTTCATGCTGATTATCGGCGACTGGCTAGATCAAAATTTTAATGTTATCGGCATAAGAATCGCAACATTGTTTGTTGCTTTTGCTTCGTTTTTGTCAAGCATGCTTTTCAGTCTGCTGATTCTTAGACATAATCAAACCGTAGTCAAGTACAACGACGACACAAATAAGCGTGCAGAACTTTTCCGTGAACAAACGTTCGCTTCGAGCAATTACTCCATCATTGAATTTATGGACCGCATGTTGATCTACCAAGAACCGGATCGCTATATCGAAAGAATGGTACAAAGGAAAAGTATGATTTTTCACATGATAAAAACCGATTTACATGAGAATGACATTTTCGATAATCCCAAAAATTACCGTTTTATTTCTTTGAAAATTCCATTTAGGGTGATAGAGGGTAAGATAGTATCAAGCATTACATTCGATAAATTGAGATTTGAAAGGAATGGCATCAATTATGAATTTATTACCCCTCCTTCCGAACATGAGAGTCGAGCGTTTTTACTTTATAATGAACAAACCAAACGCAATAATATCATCATAAACTTGATTATCGATAATGACAGCGTTTTTTATGATCCGCAACAGATTAACGAATTCACCAAAATCAAGATATACACCAATATTACTTCATTGCTTGGGGTTCAGGTAAAAGGCAACATCGAGCTTTATTTTACCAACCCGGAACAACTTGAAGGCGACGGAACCAATACCTATAGAATCAATTCAGCCAATTTCACCTTGACAGAGATGCCAAAGATTGTAAGAACGAAATAATTCAAAAATACAAAAAGCAGTTAGACTAACCCCTAACTGCTTTTATTTTAGTAAATTTTAAATTTAATTTCCCAAAGCTATTCGTTTTTGATTTCTAGCGCCAATGAATCCCATTACTATGGCAGGCAATAAAAAGATGGCGTAAAGTATAAAAGCCAGTGCCGCCAGCAATAAAACAAATGTAGCCAACAATGCAAGATTATGGTTCTTAAGAATTAGGCTCAGAAAACTCAAGAAAACTCCGAATATTGTCAAATATAAGTGCGGTTTTACCAAGGTCATCAAAATTAGGTAAAAAAACGATTCATTTTCATTCTCCAAATCAATCTTTGCATAAGAAATAATCAAGTAGACAAGATAGATTGTGCTGAACAAAGTTGAAACCAATAAGGCTTTAGAAACATTTTTAAACACCATATCACCCCTATCCTTGACAAAAGTTATTTTACGCTTGTTTTTGACAATTACAAGATGAAAAAAAATTTCATTAAATTCCTAGATAAATCGACCATAGGCATACTTTTGTAAAGATATCGGATTCGCCCCTCTTATAGCGGCGTTTTTGAAGGCTTTAATCGTTTCATCAACTTCATTAGGCGTTTCGATTGTGAAATGCAATCTGATGGAAATGCCTAAATCTAGTATATCCTTTGCATATTCGATCAAATTCAAAGGTCTATAATTCAATATCCGCAAATTGCAATTTCCGTCATTGATAAGTGCAAATTTATTTCCACTCTTGTTCTTCAGGTAATATTGATTTCTTTCACATAAATGACAATTTTGTTTCGTTTTGAAAGTTTTGGCGATTGGACAATATTTGGATATCATCAAATCAACGGCGCCGTATACGACCAATTCAAGGCAAGGATTTGCCTTGAATTCTTTACGATAATTTTCAATAATCTTAAAGACTTGTTCCTTGGACAATTCCGGTGACAATGTCACGCACGATACATTCATGCTATGTAACAATCTGATGGAATAAATATTTGTGACATTCAAGAATTCGTCGGTATAGAGTTTAAAATTAGTATCATGCGTAAGGGTGCTGCCAAAATCGTTAATCAATTGGGATGACTGAAGTTCATAAGGTTCAAGTTGAATTCTTTTTTTGACTGGGACAAGCGATTCAGAAGGTGCAATCCCCTTAATGATGTCTTCATAATAGATGCGTTCGATATCTAGTTCTAAAACCCTGGATAATTGTTCCTTGTTTGTGACTTTTACACTTATCGAAGGAATGCTTTTGATATCTTGAGTTTGGAATCGATAGTCATCAATTATTCTTTTTTGAGAAATTTCTATTCTTAAATCTATTAACTTCTCTATTGCCTGTCGTCTCAATTCATTAAGGTCTTTAATTGTTATAAAACAGTCATCGGAAGTTTCAACTATCAAGGACTCGAAAAAGAAAGGCGTATTTCCCAATTTGGATATGTGATTCACAATCTGTTCTTTTTTTACAGGTTGTTTGATGGCTTTGGACAACTTATCCTTTGATGTGACTCTTACTTCGTGCGAACCATCGCTTATCGAAAGAGTCATAAATTCATTGGCTTTGGCATAAGCTTTTCCTTTTAAGGGTATGGTTTTATAATGTTCATCGAGATATTTATCAAGGTCCATCTCTAATTCGTGATCCAAAGTTTTCAAAACTTTAGAGCCTTTTTGCACTTTTTTAGGAACATCAAGTTTGATTATATCTCCAGAAAGAGCATTTTTCACCATTCCATCTTCGGTAAGGATTCTTGAAACCACATCGCCATAATCAAATTCGCCTAAGATCCGGTATCCATCATTAACCTCTAAGGAATCTACCAATTTTATCGTCGCCTTGTTATGTTTGAAATCGATAACCTCTCCGATTTCTATTCCCATGTGGTTCGGCCGATAATCATGGTTGATGTCTTGATTCTTTTCATTTAGAATATAACCCTTGGTAAAACCTCTATTAAACACTTTTTTCAGTTTCAAAACTTCTTCATCATAATTGATTTTCGATTTTTCGTAAAAAGTGTCTACAGCTTTACGGTAGGAAAGAACAGTCTGAATGACATATTCCGGTTTCCTCATACGGCCTTCTATTTTAAATGAGTCAATTCCCGATTCAATCAACTGGTCCATATATTCCAGAGTCATCAGATCCTTGGTTGAAAGCAAGTATGCTTCATCGCTTTCGACAGAATCCTCCTTCATCAAAGAGTAAGCCATTCTGCAAGGTTGAGCGCACTCGCCTCTATTGCCCGATCTATTGTGTAGCATCGAGCTCATCAAGCAATTGCCGGAATAGCTTACGCATAGTGCACCGTGAATGAAAACTTCCAATTCTATATCGACTTCTTTTTTTATTTGTCTGATCAAGTCAAGTGGTGTTTCTCTTGCCATAACGATTCTTTTAACGCCTAGATTTTTTAAGAATTTTGCTTGATTCACGTTTAAGGTATTAGTTTGGGTAGATGCGTGAATGTCAGTATCCGGATATCTTTTGGTCAATATATCTATGACACCTAAATCTTGGACTATGAATGCGTCTACTCCAAATTCTACCAAACTATCTGTATATTCAATCAATTCATTGATTTCCTCATCATATATGACGGTGTTGACCGCTACAAATACTAAAACACCGCGCAAATGAGCGTAGTCAATTATTTCCTTGAAATCGACTCTTTCAAAATTTGTTGCGTAAGCCCTTGCTCCAAATTTTTTACCGGCTAAATAAATTGCGTCAGCTTTAGCATTAATCGCCCCAATTAGGGATTCCCTACTTCCAGCTGGTGCTAATATTTCTACTTTTTTCATAACAGTACTCCGCTTCTATACTAAAACTTCTTTAAAACTAATGATAGTTAATCTGAAGAAATCATAACAATTTAATCATATCATCAAGATAAAAACAAGTCGTTATTTAAAAAATAGCGACTTGCCAAAATCATTCTTTTGTTTTTGCCAAATATGGAAATCTATTCTTAAAAATTTTAAGAATCTTCTTATTTCTTGCCTGCAGGTTTTGCTGGAGCTGGTTTTGCTGGAGCTGGTTTAGCTGGAGCTGCCTTAGTTTGTGCCATTAACTTTCACCTACCTTTCTTGAAAAAAATGACTTTTCAGGTGGTGGTGTTATCTTTTTAATTGTATGGCGTTTTTAATTTGTCGTCATGACATTTAACAAAGTATCGGCACCATCACGGGCTGATTATTTTAGTCTTCTTGACTCAATTTCATCATACGCTTTTTACAATTGGTTTACAATATAAATGAATGTTTTTTTAGTTGGTAATATCAATTTGATGTTATAAATTTTATCATATGTTTTTATTTCATTTTCAACAATAATCTATACTCATTCTTGACCCGCGTTCCAATTCTCTTTATCTAAAAAATATTGATTAATCTGATTATCGATTTCTTCACTAGACTTGAGATATAATTTGCCATTATCAATATTTTCTTCAACGAAATGATTCTCTATCTTCATAAAGAAATGTTCACACTTGTAATTAGTATTTATTCCTCAATCATCAGTCGAGATTAAGTTCATCCTCAGACAAATATCGCCATTGACCAATCTTTAAGTCGTTTAACTTAATATTCATAATCCTAATTCTTTTCAAATTAGTAACATTATATCCCAATTGTTTACACATTCTTCTGATCTGTAGATTTAAACCTTGGGTGATGATTAAACTGAAGGTTTTGTTATTGATTCTCTTAATGATTGCTGGTTTTGTAATCACTTTTTTGTGTTGAACAGGATTGTAAATCTCTACCCCTGTTCGCATTTTGTTAAAGAATTCTTCGTCGCAAGTCTTATCGACTTCGACGATATACTCCTTTTCATGATTATTTTCACTTCTTAAGATTTGATTTACAATCATACCGTCATTGGTCAAGAGGATTAATCCCGAAGTGTCTTTATCAAGGCGACCGATTGGAAAAATCCTTTCCGGATAATTGATATAAGTGATGATGTTATTCGGTTTTGATTCATCGGTAGTTGAGACTATGCCTTTAGGCTTGTTGAAGGCTAGATAAACTCTTTTGGGGCGATTTTTAATGATTGCTCCATCGACTCTTACGATATTGTTGTCTGTCACTTCCATACCTAGCGAAGCTATAGATCCATCAATTGTCACCCTTGAGTTTTGGATTAGCCGATCTGCTTCTCTTCTAGAACAATAACCGGTTGAACTGATATAAACATTTATTCTCATACTATACCTCAATGTGAAATACTATTTTTGTAGATGCATTACTATTATAACCTTTATATATGAGCAGTACCATAAATAATTCTGGATTTTTGAAATTGAATCATTAGATTTTCAAATAAATCTTTTTCCGATTAAGAAAATAACTCAGTGCGCAAAGAATGACCAAGTATAGCGATAAACCGCAATAAGCGATCAGATTGGATCCATAAACATAGGCATAGTAGTTCAAATAGATTCCCACATAAGCTCCAGCAAGCATGTGGATGATATAAATGAGGATTGGGTTTCTTCCCAGTGAAACTATAGGGCCATTATCAATTCTCCAGAAATCAAATAGACTGAAAATCAGATATAAAAGATAAGACAAGACAATTGACATCGATACGTATCCAGGCGAAACGGAAAACTTATCACAATCAAATAGCAGATAACCAGCAACACCAGTTGCAACCAAGATCGCACCAAATAAATACATGACATTCTTGTTGGTTCTAGAAAGTTCACCAATCAAATCAGCAGCAATCATCATTTGCGCCCACCCAAAACTACCCAACACTCCTCCATGAGACATGGAAACAAAACCATTGTATCCAATAAGCTGATAAAAGAAGGAATATATCATGAATAAGATAATTAAGGCAATCAACTTCATCCATGGTTTAAAATCGTGAAACAAGAGAGTTACTAATGTAGCAAATCCAATTGATTGCAGCACATTCCAATGTTCAAATGGCAATGATCCATGAATGAGCAGATAAACTGTTTCGGCAAGCCCGACAACTAAAGCAAATGCGCCTATTACTATCAGCATTATATCCAAAATCGTAGAAATGATTCGTTTAAAATCTAATTTCATGATCCACAAGAGTAGCCAAAGACCACAAAAACTAGCGATGACATAGCTGGAAACTCGGTAGAAGTCATCGATGGGATGCTCTCCAAAATACAGCAAAAAAGAGCCGATGGCTATCAGTTTTAATCCTCGAAACACAGATCTTACAAAGGCTCTATGTTTTCCATATTTTACTACCGCTTTCTTAAATGACAAACTAAAAGATAATCCGGCAGCAAAAATAAAAATAGGAGCTATCAAATCATAAAAGGCATAATTTGGGACAAGCAGAAATGCATCCTCGATGACATGCGTTGTGAAACCGTCAGTAAAATCGAAGGCGTCGATAAAATACATCGGCAAAGTTACAATAAGCAAAAAGACCGCTATACCGCGATATCTGTCAATGGAAAGAATCCGATTTCCAGAAGAATTTATCATTAACTGCCCGCCTTTAAAGATTTGACATATATGTGATTAAACTAAAATTAATATCCGATGTTTACGATAATATTATATCACTTATCCAAATTAACCAGCAATTCAAATCTAAATGTTGTTATTTATTAACAAAAAAAATCAGCGATTTTCGCTGATCTTTGTTTTTTAGCTGGTGACCTGTACGGGATTCGAACCCGTGAATGCATGCGTGAAAGGCATGTGAGTTAACCGTTTCTCCAACAGGCCATAATTATGGCGCCCCAACTAGGACTTGAACCTAGGACCCCATGATTAACAGTCATGTGCTCTAACCAACTGAGCTATTGAGGCAAAAAATTGAAAGATAGCCTGGCAATGACCTAGTCTCGCACGTAAGTACTACATTCGGCGCTGAAGTGCTTAACTTCTGTGTTCGGTATGGATACAGGTGTGTCCACTTCGCCATCATCACCAGACTAAAATC
>JAQVFZ010000007.1 GCA_028697025.1 Candidatus Izemoplasmatales bacterium
CTTCAATCAAAATGATTTGATCGGAACCTTTGATGGTAGAAATACGATGAGCAATGATAATTGTCGTTTTTCCTTTTCTCAGTTCTTTGAGATTGGCTATCACTTGTTCTTCTGTCTTGGTATCAACCGCAGAAAAAGAATCATCCATAATCAATATTTCCGGATTCTTCAGTAATGCTCTGGCAATTGATATTCTTTGCTTTTGACCGCCGGATAAAGTAACGCCTCTTTCGCCAACCAAGGTGTCATATTGATTCGGAAAATCCACGATATTGTCATGGATGTCCGAATAAACTGCCATTTGCTTAATCAGATCTTGATCAGCGTTGTCAGTCGAAAAAGAGATGTTATTCTTGATAATATCGGAAAAGATGAAATTTTCTTGAGGAACATAGCCGATAGCATCCCTGATGGTTTTAATCGGTAGTTTCATGATGTCATGATCATCGATCAAAAGTTCGTTTGTTTTGAGATTATATAACCTCAGCATCAAATCCACCAAGGTTGTTTTTCCAGAACCGGTACGACCAATGATACCCACCGTAGTACCTTTTTCAATGACAAAATTAATGTTTTTCAAGACTTCTTTATCTGTTTTGGGATATTTGAAAGTTAGGTTATTGAAAGTGATTTTTCCTTCTATTTTTTCAACATTCACGACTTCGCGATCGTCTTGGATTTCAATCTCCGCATCTAGGAATGCGGATACCCTGTCAAGTGATGCCTTCGCTTGAGCCGTCATGTTGATAAGTCTGCCAACAGCCATCATCGGCCAAATCAAAGTTCCGAAATAAGCGATGTATCTCGTCAAGTCGCCGACAGAAAAGACATTCTCTTCATTAACGGTGATATATACTAGGTAAGCTCCTATTCCTAGCATGATAACCCTGATGATGTTGATAAACATTTCCACGGCGATATGCAGGAAAGTCGAGGCTTTGATATAAGAAACGTTTTTATCTTGATTGATTTTGTTGATTTTCGCAAAAGCTCTGATTTCTCTGACTTCATTGACAAAAGCTTTGATTACGGATATGCCGTAAAAATTCTCCTGGGTGAAATCGCTCAAATCTTCAAAAGCCTGTTGACGGGCTTTAAATTTTTTTCCGGTTATTTTGGAAATATAAGTTGCCATAACCGCAATCAGTACTAGCGGTATGGCCGCAAAATAGGTAATGGTTGGATCCAGTTCATACATCTTGTAAAAAGCCAGAGCGCCTAAAATCAAGATATCGAACAACATCAAGAGTCCAGGTCCAAAACTCATGCGGATAGCATTCAAGTCGTTGATGAAAAGCGCCATCAAACCTCCGGATTTCTTTTCCGAATAATAGGTTTGACTGAGTTTTTCTGCGTGGCGGAACATCTTGTTGCGCAAATCGTAATCAATTCGCCATGAAGTGCCGAAAATGAAGATTCGCCACAAGAATCTTCCCGCAACCATAATCAGACCAAAAATGGCAATATCTTTAATATATTGCAATACTTCCGATTCAATCAAGGTTTTTTGTTCCAATCCGTCGATAACTGAGCCGATGATGTTGGGAATTTCCAGTTGAACATAGTCGACGACAATTAGTGCGGCTAAGCCAATGAGAAAGAATATACCATATTTCAGATAGTATTTATTGATGTGTTTGCCAAATAACATATTCCCTCCTTGTTAAATAAAATCAAAAAATAAACTTCTTATCGATGTAGACAAGAAATTTACTTTAGGATATATAGTACGCCAATGGTTCCCTTGCCGCAGTGGCTGGAGATGACACAACCGGCTTTAGTATCATAGAGATTTTTAATCTCGACTTTTCCTTTAAGTTGCTCTTTGATGTATTGGGCTGATTCATCAGCCAATGAATGAGTAATCATCATGAAATCAGGATCAATCTGGTCTTTATCCTGAAAAACCTCGCTAAGCATCAAATCGATTCCGTTCTTGATGGAGCCACGGCCTTTTTTACCTACGGCCATTACTCCGTCTCGCACTTTGATAATCGGTTTTATTCTCAGCATTCCACCGACTAAATGTGATAAAGCATTTAATCTTCCACCTTTATAAAGATAGTCAAGAGTATCGATTACAAACTGCGATCTGACTTTAGGTACAATTTCTTCCAGTTCGGTTTTAATCTCTTTGGCATTCATGCCTTGTTCTTTCAATTTGGCTGCCTTCAAGAGTAATAACCCCGTTCCTGAAGACAGGTTTAAAGAATCAACCAAGAAAATGTTATCGCTCGCCAAAGTTTGTTTGGCAACATTGGCGCTGGAAAAAGTTGCGGAAAATTTTGAACCTATTCCCAGGTAAATTATTTCATAACCTTCATCAAGATACTTTTGAAAGACTTCAACGAAAGCCCCAGGTGATGGTGCAGCGGTTTTAGGCATGATTTTTTTCTTATCGACATAATCATACATCTGTTCTACATCTAAATCTACACCGTCAAGATATGATTCTTCATTGAAATTAACATAGAGTGGAACGATCGAAATATCATGTTTGATGATTAAATCTTTTGATAGGTCGCAGGTACTGTCGGATATTATCTTTACTTTATTCATATGGACACCTCTCAAGAAGAATTATACCCAAAATTAGTTGATTTGTAAACAAATAAAAAATTATAATCCAGTGTTCAATTAACCTCTCGCAAATGTTATAATGATTTATAAGAGGTGAGCTTATGTACAAAGTTGAACGAAAAACGATTATCGAGAGTGTTAAGGGCATGCTGCTGGAGTCGGTGAAAACATTAGACAAAGAAGTGCTGGACGCTTTTGAAAACGCAAGAGAAAATGAAAGAAACCCTTTGGCGAAAAATATTCTCGACAAGATTCTAGAAAATCATGAAATCGCCAATTCTAAAGATATTCCTCTTTGTCAAGATACCGGAATCGTCGTTTGTTTCTTAGAAATAGGAAGAGAATTATATTTTGATTATGATTTGGATGAAGCAATCAATGTGGGTGTAAGCCAAGCTTATATCGAAGGCTATTTAAGAAAGTCAATTGTTAGACACCCCCTCAATCGAATCAATACCATGGACAATACACCGGCAGTGATTCATCATGAATTTATTCCCGGAAACAAATTGATAATCCATATCGCCCCTAAAGGTGGCGGCAGCGAAAATATGTCAACCCTAAAAATGCTTTCTCCGTCCGAAGGAAGAGAAGGCTTGATTCAATTTGTTCTTGACACCATAACCAAGGGTGGCGGTAGACCGTGTCCCCCTCTAATTGTTGGCGTCGGAATCGGCGGCAATTTTGAAAAATGCGCTTGGTTAGCCAAGAAGGCAATTCTCAGGCCATTAGGCGATGTCACCGAAAATCCAGTTGACCGTGAACTAGAGATTGAACTTATGGAAAGAATCAATAAACTGGACGTCGGACCGATGGGTCTTGGCGGCGACGCAACATGCATCGGCGTCAAAGTAAACTCCTTTCCATGTCATATAGCTTCTTTACCGGTTGCGGTAAATCTTCAATGTCATAGTGCCAGAAAAAGTGAGGTGACTTTAATTGGAAAAGAAATTAACCACACCAATAACTGATGAACAAATCAGAACCTTAAAAGTCGGCGACGAAGTATTGATTAGCGGCTACATTTATACCGGTAGAGACGCGGCTCATAAAAACATGATCGAAACAATCAAAAAAAACGAACCACTTCCTTTTGACGTTAAAGACCAAGTCATTTATTATGTCGGACCGACTCCGGCAAAAGAAGATCAAATCATTGGATCTTGCGGTCCGACTTCATCTTATCGCATGGACAAATACAGTCCTTATTTGATGGAGAAAGGATTGAAAGTCATGATTGGCAAAGGCGACCGTTCGATCGAATTCAACGATGTGGTAAAAAAATACCAAGGATTATATCTCTTGGCAATAGGCGGAATTGGCGCAAAACTGTCACAATGCGTGGTGGAAAACACCCTTATCGCTTACCCGGAACTTCAATCAGAAGCCATTCGCAGACTTAAAGTCATTGATTTTCCCGCGATCGTCGCAATCGATTTTGAAGGTAATTCCATATTTACGAAATAAGGCATTCAAGCCTTATTTTTTTTGTAAAAAAAAGTGGCTTGTAATAAGCCACTTAAACTACTCTGTTTCAATAAGACCATATTTTCCGTCATCTCGCAAATACAGGATAGAAGTTTCGTTGTCTTCGTTCTTGTAAATGAAGAAATCATGACCTAACAATTCCATTTGCGTCAAAGCTTCGTCAAGAGATAAAATCTCAAGAGTAATTCGTTTTTTCTTTACAGGAGAAATTAATTCTTTTTCCAATTCTTCCAAGTCAAAATCATCTGAGGCAAACGTGTTTCTTAACCCTACTTTTTCTTGAAGCGAACGATTCATCTTGTGTTTGTTCTTTCTCAGTTGCGCTTCCAACTTATCAACAGCGCGATCGATTGCTGCATATAAGTCGCGATCTGACACTTCAGCTCTTAAGGTTAAGAACTTGATGGGAATTGTAATTTCTACCTTGGTGCCATCACGATAAATCTTACATACGACGAAGGCTTCCAATTCTTCTGTGAAGATTCTGTCGATCTTGTTGAGTTTCTTCTCGATGTAGTTGTGAATAGCTTCGGTAATTACAAATCCTGATTTGCCAACAATGTCTAGTTTCATAAAATCACTCCTTTTTTTAAAATATCTAACCATCTTTATTATAACACCCCTGAATATTTTAGTAAATAAACTCACCCTATTTAATCCAAAAAGTTAGTATAACTCAAGTCATGATATTGCAAGGAATAAATTGTTACATCCCCCAAACTGAAAATCAATTTCGACCAATTTTTCAAGTCATGAAGCAGTCTTTCATCAATCAAAACAACGATTTCATCGCCCGTTTCTGCCTTTTGCATCATTTTAAAAAATATTATGTAATGTCTTTCTAAATATGTTTTCTGCAAATGACTTAAATTTCTCTCGTAAAGATAGTGATAATTAATTACACCTCCTGTAATTGGAATGACTTCCGTTTTGAGCTTGGGCATAAAACTCTCAGTACAATCAGGACAGATCTGTGGGAATTTGAATAAGAAAGAAAAACTATCTTCCAAATTGAAAAAACGATCGCATAATCTGCATTTCATAGTTGCTTATTGAACTCCAATATCGCTTTTTTAGCCGCTAACATTTCTTTGCTGACGGTGCTGGCGAAGAAGATAACTCTCCCCTCATCGCCCATTCTTCCGACCCTACCGGCAATTTGAATCAGACTGGACTGAGTAAAAACTTCACTTTCCGATTGCAGCACAATGACATCAACGTTCTTGAAAGTTACGCCACGTTCCAAAATTGTCGAAGATATTAGAATTCTCAACTCTCTTTTTGAAAATAGTTTAAGTACAGCGTTTTTATTCAAAGTTTCGCTGGTAATCGCTTGTACCGAATACCCTTCTATGCTCATGATATTTTGTAGTTGAGTAGCTTTCTTAATTGAGCTGACATAGATTATCAACCCTCGATCTTCTTCTTGCAGAAGATTTATAAGAGTAAATACTTTTTTATTGACAAGACCATCCGATTGAATGAACTTCGGTATGGGAAGCGGTTGTTCATGATATCTTTTTGCCAAGAGAAAATACGCCAATTCACCATTATCAATCATTTTCTTATATTTCCCGGATATTGTCGCAGACATATAGACTAACATGGCATCGTCCTTCTTGCTCTTGTCAACCAACCTTTCCAAAAACAGATTATCCTTAAAGGGGAAAGCGTCAACCTCATCAATGATAATCAAATCAAACTCCCGATAAAACTTTATCAACTGTTGCGGAGTTACAATTATGAATGGTGAATCCATGACCAAAATACATCCGCCGTATAGACAGGAGACGGAAGTAAAGGGGAAATAACTTTTCATTCTCTTAAAAACCTGCTTGATTATCTCCACTCTGGGGATGACAAATCCCACTGTTTTCCTTTCATCAAGAAATAGTTTTATCAGTTCCAGAGTCATCTCCGTTTTTCCCGCTCCACATACCGCTTGCAAAAGTGCATTTTTTCTCTCTTTATAGCAATTTACCAGAAATTGGCTACCGCTTTTTTGTTCCCTAGTCAAGGGAAAATCAACTCTTAACACATTATGATTATGAGATAAATTTCTCTTTAGTCTAAGACAATAATCCAAGCTCGTAATGTTAAAGTAATCGTAACAATCCAAGCAATGGCTTATGCCGTATTCATCAATCTTGATATTTTCCCCAAAGCAGCGGTTGCATTTTAAAGACTCAATCGCACAGACAGCGTCCAACTTTTTTTCATTGATAATTCTCTCATACATTATTAACACCCAATTAAATATTACTGCCAAAATCAAGATATTCTTCTTACATAAAAAAATCCTCGAAAACCGAGGATTATTTTACAACTATATTTATTAATTTGTTAGGAACGACAATGATTTTTACTACTGTCATACCGTTGATGAAGGCTTGAATTTTTTCTGTACTCACAGCGAGTTTTTTCAACTCTTCTTCAGTGGTTTGACTATCGACCGTAATTTTATCCCTGACTTTGCCATTGACGCTTATTACCAAATCAATCTCGTCTTTAAACAATTTTGCTTCATCATAAGTCGGATAGGTTTCATGAACCAATAATGTTTCATGTCCAAGCATCTGCCAAAGTTCTTCCGTTATATGTGGCGCAATCGGATTCAAGATCTGTAACAAGACTTCATAGTCAGCTGTCGTCAACTCTTCCATCTTATTATACTCATTGACCAAAGTCATCATTTTGGCAATGGCTGTATTGAATTTAAGATTTTCAATATCTTCACTGACACCCTTGATGGTTTCGTGAATCATTCTTTCCAGTTTATGTGAATATTTATCTCCCGGTTTTACATTAGGAAACATTCGCCAGATTTTATCCAAAAATCTTCTCGCTCCCTTAAGCCCCAAATCATTCCAAGGAGTAGCCATTTCATAATCGCTGATGAACAAGACGAAAGTTCTGAGGGTATCGGCGCCGTACTCGGATATGATTTCCATCGGATTAACGACATTACCTCTTGATTTTGACATTTTTTCATTGTCTGAACCTAAAATTATGCCTTGAGCCGTTCTTTTTTTATAAGGTTCGCGATGAACGGTAACACCGATATCGTAAAGGAATTGATTCCAAAAACGCGAATAGATTAAATGTCTGGTGACATGCTCCATTCCGCCGTTATACCAATCGACTTTTCCCCAGTACTCCATTTTTTCCTTGGCAGCCAGTTCATTATGATTGTGCGGATCCATATATCTTAAGAAGTACCAACTGGATCCTGCCCATTGCGGCATTGTGTCAGTTTCCCTTTTTGCTGGTCCGCCACATTTAGGACAAGTGCAATTGACAAAGCTTTCGATATTCGCTAGAGGAGATTCACCGGTATCGGTTGGTATGAATTTTTCCACCATTGGTAAAGTAACTGGCAAGTCTTCATAAGGCACCGGAATAATTCCGCATTTGTCGCAGTAGATGATAGGGATTGGTTCACCCCAGTAACGTTGGCGATTGAACGCCCAATCCTTCATCCGATATTGTTTAGCCTCTTCGCCAAGTTTATTATCTTCAAGATAAGTGATAATTTTCTTTTTGGCATCTTCAACACTTAAACCATCAATTAAAGGACTATTAACCAATACTCCTTCTTCAGTATCGGTATAAGCTTCTTTGGTAATATCTCCGCCTTTGATGACTTCAACAATCGGCAATTTGTATTTAGTCGCAAATTCGAAGTCTCTGGAGTCATGAGCGGGTACAGCCATAATCGCGCCTGTACCATAGGTGATCATGACATAATCAGAAATAAAAATCGGGATTTCCTTATTGGTTAAAGGATTGATGGCAGATACACCTTCAATCTTGACTCCGGTTTTATCTTTTGCCAGTTCAATTCTTTCAAACTCGGTCTTTAGCATTGCTTGTTCTTGATAAGCTTTGATTTCATCGAGATTCTTGATTCTGTCCCTGAATTCTTCGATATATGGATGTTCAGGTGCAATTACCATAAAGGTTGCCCCGTAAATAGTATCAGGTCTAGTAGTGAACACTTTTAATGATTTGTCACTGCAGGATATTGGAAATTTAATGTACGCTCCGGTTGATCGTCCAATCCATTTTTCTTGTTCCATCCTGATTCTTGATGAAGATTCAAGTTCATCCAATCCTTGCAACAATTTTTCGGCGTAAGCGGTTATTTTCAAGAACCAGACCGCTTTTTCCATCTGGACCACGTCATTGTCGCAGCGATCACATTTTCCTCCCTGAGATTCTTCGTTGGAAAGAACTACTTTACAACTTGGACAAAAATTGACATAAGCGATATTTTTGTAAACCAAACCATGTTCATATAACTTAAGAAAAATCCATTGCGTCCAACGATAATATTCCGGATCGGTCGTATCGACCATACGTGAAAAATCGAAAGAAAAACCTGTTGCCTTCAATTGGTTTATGAAGGTCTTGATATTCCTGTCCGTAATCGTTCTTGGGTGAATCTGGTTTTGGATTGCATAATTTTCCGTTGGCAAACCAAAAGCGTCAAATCCAATTGGAAACAGGACGTTTTTCCCTTCCATTCGCCTTTTTCTGGAGATTACATCCAAAGACAAATAGGCTCTGATGTGGCCAATATGCATTCCCGCTCCACTTGGATATGGAAACTCTACCAAACTATAATATTTTTCTTTCTCCGAATAATCGTTGGCATGGAAGTATTTGTCTTTATACCATATCTCCTGCCATTTTTTTTCTACTTTAGCTTCATCGAAGCTAGGTATGAATTCACTCATTAATCTCATCCTTCCTAAATAAAAAAGTCCTCTACAAAATGTAAAGGACGAATTCTTCCGTGGTACCACCTTAATTCTAGTCGAAATAGACTAGCGCTTAACACGTCTTTAACGCAAGACTTACGTGTTTTGCTCACGAGTTGCACAAAACCTACTACACCGGACTAATTCAGTATTTTTCACCCGTTAGTTTCCACCAACCACTAACTCTCTGATTTGATGAGGCAAATACTTACTATTTCCGTATCATCGTATTTGATAATATTATAACACATATTTATCGATTGCAACAAAGATTATTTTTCTTGATCATCATTTTCTGAATCGCTCTCTTCATCATCTTCAGTTTGCGATGAATCTTCTTTGTTATCATTAGCGTCATCTTTACCATAAGTGTTTGATCCGCTGCTTGAACGGTTAATGACTCTGAATTGAATTTCTCTTTGCAGTACGAAAACCGAACGATAAGCAAAGAGCATCAAAATGAAAAAGATTATAGTGTCAAAATTCACCAAGTTGTAAATCGCAAATAAAAATGCCATCGGCGTCGCCGCAAAAGTCAACATTTTAAATATCTTCTTATAAGAAATTAATTGTCTGAATCTCATGAAAGGTATAGTCGATATCAAAATGATGAAAACAATGATGAAGGAATTTGAAATTAGTCCAATGAAAATCCCGGCGGTTATTACGCTGCTTTTGAGAATCGAAGTAACTTCCTCAAGCGAATCAATGTCGTATGTCTGTAAAAAATTGAGTGAGTTCACTTCGCTGTCGCCGACAAAAACCGTTAAGTAAGAACCTTGCAGGATAATCGTAAAAACATCTCTGTTAGCAACACTTCCAATATCATCTGTATCACTCAAGAAATGAATATCAAAATCATACATGTCAAATCGGTTATTGACGTCGTAGGCGTCACCGGCGCAAACCAAGTAATTGTCTACGATCGTACAGCCGGTGTTTTCCTCATTTATTGCTTGCGGCTTATGTGAGATAAAAAACACAATCGTACCCAAAGACATGAGTACAACCAAAAACAAGATATAAAGAAAAACAAAACCACCTTTTTTATTGTGGTAGTTGATTAAATTCTTCGGAAAAACGATGCTGTTAGTAAAAACTTCGAACAAAATATCACCTGCTTAAAACTTATTATAACATCTTTTACCTCAACTTCAAGGAAAAATAACTTTAACGCTAACCCTTATGTCAGACTTTCTTATTATTAATCATTAAAAAGATATATGAATATGATATAATTTTCTTGGTGAGAATATGAACTATTTTACAGAAGAAAAACACTACAACACCCTCAATAACTACTATCGCCACCGTTTTAACAGCAAAGTCTTCAAGATTGCTTTAAACGGTGATTTTACCTGTCCAAACCGCGATGGTAAAATTTCGACTTTGGGCTGTATCTTTTGTACCGATAGCGGGAGCGGCGAGTTCGGCGGTTTGAAACACGAAACCCTTCAAGAACAGTTCAACCGCATCAAGAAAATCATGGAGAATAAATGGGAAAATGGAAAATATATCGTTTACTTCCAATCTTTTTCCAATACTTACGGTCCAATCACGAAATTAAGAAAACTTTACTACGAAGCTTTATCTTTGGATAAGGATGTCATCGGATTGAATATCGGCACCAGACCGGACTGTTTCAACGAGGAAATCTATGATTTGCTATCAGAGATCAATGAAAAAACCTATTTGACCGTTGAACTGGGCTTACAAACCATGCACGACAAAACGCTTAAGTTAATTAATCGTGGTCATGATTTGTTCGCCTTTGAAAACGCCGTCAACAATTTAAGGAAAAGAAAAATAAATGTCGTTGTCCATATAATCAACGGTTTGCCAGGTGAAACTCAAGACATGATGCTTGATACCGCCAGATACTTGAATAAGTTGGATATTCAAGGCATAAAGATTCACATGCTTTACATCGTGAAGAATACCCCAATCTATAGAATTTATGAGAAAAAACCTTTTCCGCTTCTATCAATGAAAGATTATGTTGATCTCGTCGTCAAGCAATTAACCCTGATCAATGACCAAATAATCGTCCATCGTCTGACCGGAGATCCGGAAGCTAATGCCTTGATCGAACCGAAATGGTCGTTGAAAAAATTCATTATCGTCAATGAAATCGACAAATTAATGCGCAAAAACAAGTTATATCAAGGCTCAAATTATTAAAAGGTGAAATGCATGAACAAAAAAGGGCATATTTCCGGAATCTTTTTTTCCATAATTTTCGGTTTTTCTTTCATGATGTCAAAGACCGCATTGGCTCACATCAGTCCGATTGGCTTGATTGCTTATCGCTTTTTATTGGCATATCTTGTTTTCGAAGTCCTGAGAGTGACTAAAGTCATAAAAATTAGAATCAATAAAAAAGCTTTGCCTTCTATCATCCTGGTCGCAATCTTGCAACCGGTGCTTTACTTCTTGTTTGAGACTTATGGTTTGGCAAAAACCACCAGCGCCGAAGCTGGTTTGATGATAGCTCTGATTCCGATTTTCGTGACGATTCTTTCCAGCTTCATCTTGAAAGAAAAACCAAAAGCGCTTCAAGTCGTCTTTATCATAATCAGTGTCAGTGGTGTTTTACTGATTCAAATTTTCAAATCAGGTTTGAACTTTGAATCTTCCTCAATCGGTTTTGGCTTATTGCTTATGGCAGTAATATCAGCCGCGCTTTTCAATATCGCTTCAAGAAACGCTTCCAAGGAACATAAGCCTTATGAAATCACCTATATCATGATGCTTTTGGGTGCAATAAGTTTTAATTCCATTTACATTGTCGAACTGATAAGCAAGGATTCTTTAACAATGTATTTCGCCAATCTCGGCAATTTGCAAGTTTTACTGCCGATATTGTACCTTGGTATGGTCGCTTCTATCGTCGGTTTCTTTTTAGTCAATTATTCTCTTGGCGTCTTACCTGCCCATGTCTCAAGTATCTATGCCAATATATCTACTATTGTCGCTGTAATTGCCGGGGCATTGTTCATGCATGAGACGATCTATTACTATCACATCATAGGTGGTGTCATGATTATTGCCGGAGTTTACGGTGCGGCCAGAATCAATTACTTGAGGACGGTGAAGAAAAATGATTGACATAAACGAATTGGCTCATCGAATCATCTCAGAAAAAATTAATGTGAATGTGAGCGTCGATATGACCTCAGGCAACGGGCACGACACTTTATTTCTAGCAAGACTGTCCGATCATACATATGCCTTCGACATTCAAACTGTCGCCATTGAAAGTACCAGAACACTCCTCGAAAATAATAATCAGACCAATGTCACCTTAATCAATGATTCACACGAAAAAATCCTTAACTACGTCAAAGAAAAAATTGACGCAGCCATTTATAATCTCGGCTATTTGCCTGGTTCAGACAAAACCGTGATGACAAATTCAATCTCAACCGTAAACTCTCTCGATCATCTCATCTCAATTCTTGCCGAAGAGGGAATCATAGTCATCGTCTTATACCCGCATAATCCAGAAGAAATCGCGGCAGTGGTTGAATACACCTCAAAACTTTCTCCTAGTTATGACTGTATGGAACACAAGATTTTAAATAAAGAATCGGCACCTTTCTTAATCACAATCAAAAGTAATAAAAAATGTTAGCTAAGAAAAACCTAGCTAACATATTTTTTTATTGTTTGTCAAAGAAAGTGTGAAAAGTTTCGAGTTTCATAATTTTGACGTAAAAGTTAAAAGGGAAAAGCGTGATTTTTTGATTGAAAACTATGACCTTGCTGTCTCTGGTTCTCCGGATTTCTTCAAGATTTTGGTATGTTTCGACAATATACTTTGTTTCTTCGCTCTCTTTATCGACCGTTTCATATACTTCATCGATAATTTTCAAAAGATTTCTTTTTTCTTCATGAGGTAATTGTTTTATAACCACATCATTATAAGGCTCGAGTTTGGTATGGGACATAAACTTGTACATTAAATTCACCAATTTCCTCAGTTCAATTTCAAACTTTGAGTGGGCTCTATAAACCTTTTTATATTCCTTTTGAATATCCTTGATGATAAAAAATGAAGATACGCCGGTTATCACCATCATTACAGCGATAAAAATCGCAATATCCAAGATAATGCTGATGAAGATAGTCAAATGCATTTACCTCACATCCTTTGGCAGATATTGTCTTAAAATTTCAACCATATCTAATTGTTCCCAAGGCAAATCTTTGATGTCGTCACGCCCGAAATGGCCATAAGCCGCTACTTGTTTATAGATTGGGCGACGTAAATCCAGTTTTTCAATAATTGCTTTCGGTCTTAAATCAAAATGCTTGTTGATGATGGCCAAAATATCATTTTCATCTATTTTATTGGTTCCGAAAGTATCGATTCCCACACTCAATGGTTTGGCTTCGCCAATAGCGTAAGCCACTTGAACCTCTACTTCATCGGCCAAACCGCTGGCAACGATATTTTTGGCGATATATCTCATCATGTAAGCTGCTGAACGGTCTACTTTCGACGGATCTTTTCCGGAAAAAGCGCCACCGCCATGATGAGCTCTACCACCATAGGTATCAACTATTATTTTTCTACCTGTCAACCCTGAGTCTCCAGAAGGTCCGCCAACGACGAATCTTCCGGTTGGATTGATGTGAATTTCAGTATTTTCAGTAATGTATTGCTCAGGAATAATCGGTTTTATAACTGTTTCAATCAGGTCTTTTCTGATTTGATTTTGAGTAACTTCCGGTGCATGTTGACTGGAAATCAAGATATGTGAGAAATATTCACAGGATCCGTTTTCATTAAATACGGCTGTAACTTGAGTTTTGCCATCAGGTCTTAGGTATGGCAAAACGCCTGATTTTCTGACATGGGCAAGTTGTAAAGCCAATTTATTGGCATAATAATGGGTTATCGGCATATATCCAGGACTTTGATTGATGGCATAACCAAACATCATGCCTTGATCTCCGGCACCTTGTTCCTTGTTTGAAGCTTCGTCAACGCCCATGGCGATATCCGGCGATTGCTCGTTAATACAAACCAAGACGGCCAAATTATCGGCATCAAAGCCGAACTTCCCTCGATTATAACCGATTTTGTCAACCGTATCCCTGATAATCTTTTGCATATCCACATATGTTTTAGTGGTGATTTCCCCAGCCACCAAAACCAAGCCTGTTGAAACAACCGTTTCAATGGCTACACGAGCATATTTATCTTCTTGAAGAATGGCATCCAAGATTGCATCGGAAATTTGATCGCAGATCTTATCCGGATGACCTTCTGTAACTGATTCCGAAGTGAAGTATTTATACATAAGAATCTCCTATTCCTGGGTAAAGTGGTAGTAAAGTGATTCAAAATCATCTGCGTACTTAACAAAGCGATCGACGATTTGCGGATCGAAATATGGATTGAACTCAAGCTTGATCAAATCCATTGCTCTTTGATGTTTCAATTCGCGTTTATAATTTCTTGGTTGTCTTAAAATGTCATATATATGTGATAACAATATAACCTGCGATTCTCGATTGTTTTGAATTCCATTCATCTCTCTGATGAAATCTTGATTGAATGTCTTTTCAAAATGAGCCCTGACAATATCTTCTGCTTTCTTATCCAATTGCAGACGTTTGATTATCACAGAACCAATAATTGTCTTTTCCCTGATTCGATGATAATCGGTTTCTTCCAAATGCTCTTTATTCTCAAAATCATTGGTATTCAAAATATCTTGTTTATTGATATGAATTAATGAGTAATCATAAATTTCTTGGCAAAGTTTGGAAGAATAACCAAGAAAATTACCTAGTTTCGCTGCCATTTCCGCAACTCTTTTCGCGGCTTTGGCAAAATCTCTTTCGGCTGAGTCTTCTCCTCGTTGCTTATAAACCGATATTACGTCAAAGACATCTGAAACAACTGATTTAAAGTCTTTCTCCATCGCTTGTCGCTTTAATAACTCTTGCTTTCTCTTGTTATTGATGTCTTCTGAAATTTTAACTGTGGAATAAAGCCCAATCATGAAGATTGCCAAGACCAAGGTTCTTAGGAAAATGTCTATTAAAACCGCACCATTGTTACTAGAAAGAAAATTCCACAAATTTGTAAAATTATTGGCATACTTATATAGCGGATAAAGAATAATGACGTGAATTATCGTCATGACGACAATCGTGACTTTGAAGATAACGTTCAATAATTTCGGATCTTGATATAAGGCAATGACTACCAAGGCAAAGTAAATTAAGGAATATCCGGCTTGGGTAATGGAAAAAAACCCACCTTCTTGGGTATCGCCCAAAGTCAATCGCAGTTTGATATAAACGGTTACTGCCATCATCAGGATATAGATGCCACTAATATATTGTGCCATTTGTTGTTTTTGTAAAGTCATTGGTTTTTCAAAAGTGATTTTTTTTATAGATCGGTCCGTAAAAAACATCACCAGAAAAATCACAAAGGTAACAATCAAATTGACGCTACGATCCAGACCTTCGGAACCGATAATGGTAAATAACAAAAACACGATGTTGGTCACAAAAATAATATTGCGGATTACTCTATTTTTTCGGTATAGTACACTCGTTTCATCCAAAATGTCAACTCCAGTTTCAAAACTGAAGCGTTGGGTAAAGAAGTTTTCTACCTTGCCAATCAAGCTCGGTGATTTCTTTTTTCCGGATACTTCTAAATGTTTTTTATTCGCTGCGACTTTATTCTCATCAAACTTGTTTTTAAGAGAAGTGATGCGAAAGAAATCGACTACCTTTTCAACAAACCCTTTTTTGCGATATTTCTTGCGAGATGATGGGTCAAAGTAATCATCAATGTTTTTCGTATTCATTGAGTTTATGTCGCGATTCTTCTTTGAGGAATCGTTTTTTCTAAAAAATTCATCAAGAGTCTTTTCACGATTATCCATGCCATCACCTCCTTATCGTCATAATTTTTAAATCAAGTGTTAAAACAATTGTGGTTCCTCAATGATTCTCGGGTCTTTTCTAGCTTCAATTTCGTTTTCTATTTGAGCTACACGCGTTGAAGCAGCTGCGGCAACAGCCCCAACGATATCGTCCAAGAACGTGTGACATGCGGCTTTATCGCCCTTGCCGTCATAATTGAGTTTAGCTACGATTCCCGGTTTATTGACATCAATGTCACCAAAGTTTGTTTTTCCAATCGTGCCATATAATCCCGCCAGTTCAATACCGAACAATTCGTCGATGCCGAACATGCCCAAATCGGATGCCAAGATTGACTGAATCGGCCCTTGAAAAGCATTCTCTTCAGTCAAGCGATCAATTTCTGCACCTAATTGCAAAATGTGAAAAACATCGCGCAAAGACAGAATCTTTTCAACCGATTCCAAACATTCCTGATAAGAAATCTTATCATTCCATTTTGATTGTTGACGAAAAGCAATTTCAGCTATATCGGAAAGTTTCACTCCTCTTTTGTTCAACATTTCGATATTCATTTTGAGCATTTCATCACGAGAAAAAAGATTTCTACTCTTGTTCATAAAATTCACCTCGACTTAAAAAGTCCTCATAAGATTTTGTTCTAACTAGATATTATAACATAATATCTTTCAATATTAAATATGTCATTTCAAAATGAGACCGTTATAAAACATCGTTCTGCCGACGCCGTTCATAAAATCTTTGATCTCCATTTGTTTTTTCCCTTCCAACTGTAAAGACAGAAGATTGATAATTCCTGATGAACATTGAATCGTAAGTCTTTCCTTAGAAACTATGACTACTTCACCGGCGACATCGCTTAAATTTCTTTCTTCATAACTGGATTTGAACACTTTGACTTTCTTATCATTAATTAAAAAATAAGCTATTGGCCAAGGGTGCATTCCTCTGATAAAATCGTACACTTGTTTGGCGCTTTTTTCAAAGTCGATTAACAAATCTTCATTCTTGAAATTATAAGCGTAACTGACCAGATTTTCATCTTGTGGTGTGGCGATTACATTTCCTTGCAAAAGTCTTTCAATCGTATCTATTAACAAGTCCTTGCCTAAATGGCTTAATTTATGTTCCATAATCGAAACATCATCTGCTTCATCGATTGGACAAGACTTTTGAGATAGTATATAACCGCTATCTAAAGCCTTTTCCATATATATGATGCTAACGCCGGTTTCCTTGTCGCCATTGATTATCGCTTTATGCATTGGCGAACCGCCACGATACTTTGGCAAGTAAGAAGCATGGACATTAATCGCTTGGTGTTTACCGTGAAAAAGCACTTTTTCCGGTATGATTTGACCGTAAGCGGCGACGATGATGAAATCGAATTCCTCTTGAAGAATTCGGGAATTGTCTTTCTTGATGGAAATAGGTTGAAAAATATCGATACCTAATTCCACAGCTTTATTCTTAACCGGAGTTCCCGTCAGAATTTGTTTTCTACCTACCGGTTTATCCGGTTGGGTGACAACTAAACTTACTCCGTATTTTTTATGTAATCCTTCTAGAATTATCACCGCAAAATCCATGCTGCCCATAAAGCATATTTTCATATTTTCACCTACCCAAAAGAAGGATAATTATCAACATTGATAAACACTTCTTCGCTCTGATATTTGTCAATTATTTGATTAATCATCTCATTGAGATTTTCTTTATCGCGATACTTGATTAAAACTGAGGCTAAGTACCGGTTATTGATCTTGATAGCTTGGTCCATCGCCGGGCCCAAAACGATTAAACTGTTATCAGCTAGTCTTTTTATTTCTTTACTGATCTCAATACCGGTGTAAAAAACGTCCCTGATATTTTTCCCGCTTATCAATAAATCGATCAGATAATAAAACGGTGAATATCTCGCATATCTCCTGATTTTCATTTCTTCTTGGTAAAATCCCTGATAATCATTGTTACATGCATATTTAATCGCATAATGTTCAGGATTCATCGCCTGAATGATAACCTGGCCTTCAATATTCCTTCTCCCTGATCTGCCGGAAACCTGCATTATCAATTGAAATGTTTTTTCCGGCGCTCTGAAATCGGGGACGTAAAGATTTGAGTCAGCTTGGATTATACCTACTAAAGTGACGCGAGGAAAATCTAGGCCCTTGGCTATCATTTGCGTACCAATCAAGATGTCTCCTTCTTTGGCGAACTTATCAAGCAGAATTTCATGCGCGTTTTTCTTTCTGGTTGTATCATTATCCATCCGAAATACTCTAGCTTCAGGAAATTTTTCATGAAGATACTTTTCAATTTTTTGCGTTCCGCTTCCCATATAACTCAATTCCTTGGAACCACAGCGATTGCAGACACTCGGAATTTTTTCTTCATGGTTGCAATAGTGACATTTCAAAGAGTGAGAATATTCGTGATAAGTCAAGGAAATATCGCAATTTGGGCATTTAAAAACAAATCCGCATTCCCTGCATATGACAAAGTTCGAAAAACCTCTGCGGTTAATCAAAAGAATTACCTGTTCTTTTCTTTCAAGGCGATTTTTAATTTCTTCAGAAAGCTTTTTGGAAAATGTTTCGTCATTGCCGGATTTGAATTCCTCAAGCATGTTGACGACTTCAATTTTCGGCATCTTTGCATTCAGCGCTCTCTCGTTCAATTCCAACAATTCATAAAGTCCTTTTTTAGCCCTAGCATATGAATCGATATTAGGTGTAGCCGAACCCAAGACCAATGGGCAATGGTGAACTTTACTTCTTTGTTCCAATACGTCATTGGCGTAATAAATTAATCCGGAGTTTTGTTTATAGCTTGATTCATGACATTCGTCGATGATGATTATGCCAAGATTGTCTAAAGGTGCGAAACAAGCGCTTCTAGCCCCAATAACGATTCTTGCGTCTTTTTTGATGATTCTACGCCATTCGTCATACTTTTCGCCACTTGATAATCCCGAATGAATAGCCGCAACCAAATCACCAAATCGACTCTTGAAGCGAGAAATCATAATTGGCGTCAAGGATATTTCCGGTACCAACAATAAAACATTTTTATCATTTTCAATCGCTTTTTCGATTGTCTTCAAGTAAATCTCGGTTTTACCAGATCCCGTCACACCATGCATAAGAAAAGTTTTTTCCTGATTCAAATAAGCTACAATTCTTTCATGAATTATAGTTTGCTTGTCGTTCAAGGTAATTTCTTTATCAGTGGTTTCATAAAGAGTTTCGACTTTGCGGTATACTTCTTTTTCGTAAATTTCCACGTATCCATGTTTTTCTAGAGTATTTACTACTGAACCCGTAATGTTCAGTGATTTCAAAAGAATCGGCATTAACTCTTCCTCATCTTTTTTTGTTTTTAGATAATCTATTACAGATTTTTGTTTATCTGTTATTTTCTCTACAGCCTTATTGGTCAACTTGACATAATTCTTTGTCAAGTTTGATTGTTTTTCCTTAATTTCATAAATCTGCACAAGTGAATTCTTCTTGATTTCCTGGTTTATCGAAGAATATAGCTCTAGAGGTATGTTGTCAAGGTATATTTGTTTTTGGTAAGCAAACAATTGTTTTAAATGTTCAGGCAAACCTGAATAATCGATGACTTTAATCTTTGGTTTATAGATAACTTTTAGGGCGGAGGGTAAGATCGTTTCTAAGACCCTAATCAATAGAGTATTGGTCTTCTTACTTAAATCTATAGCGATGTCTATCAATTCTTTCGTCAGAAAAGATTCCAAATCAAGAATTCTCGCTATCGTCTTTAATTGTTGTTCATATTCGCTTTTATCAGTTAAACCCAATACAAATCCCATGACCTTGCGATTGCCAAAAGGCACTACTACTCTAGCGCCTATTTCAATAAAATCGATTAAATTTTCCGGGACAAGATAGTCATAGGTCTTATTGACGTTCTTGGCTTTTACATCAACTAGAATTTGAGCGATCAAAATATCTTCTCCTTAGGTAACAATTATATCAAATTAATGGTGACAAATAAATAACTACCGGTTTTTTAAAATCCTAACGGCTAATCAATTGCATTTAGAAGCGATAAAAGATATAATATCTTTGTTAAATTAAAAAAATTTATGAAAGGATTTATTATGAACAACAAAATTGAATTGAAGGAGGAAGCATTAGTCTTTGCTCTGGGTGGACTTGGAGAAGTTGGCAAAAACATGTATTGCGTCCAATACCTTGACGAGATTATCATCATCGATTCTGGCCTTTTATTTCCAGATGAACATTTGATGGGTATCGACTATGTAATTCCAGATTATTCCTATCTTATCGATAATGAAGATAAGATTAAGGCTTTAATCATTTCTCATGGTCACGAAGATCATATCGGCGGCATCCCCTTCTTACTTAGACAGGTAAGCATACCGGTTATTTATGCTAGCGGCTTATCACACGGACTCATCCAGGCAAAATTGGAAGAGAAAGTTGATTTTCCAGTAAATTTAAAGAAATATGAAGAAAATGACAACATCCAATTTAACAATATCAGCGTGACTTTCTTTAGGACCAATCATTCGATTCCCGATTCCTTTGGCCTTAAGATAACTACTCCAGCAGGCGTAATCGTCCATACTGGGGATTTTAAATTTGATTTTTCCCCTACAGGAAACGACTCGAACTATCAAAAAATGGCAAAGATTGGTGAAGATGGCGTTTTATGCCTTTTATCCGATTCCACCAATGCCGAACTCGAGGACTTTACCACTTCCGAAAAAGTAGTTGGAGAAAACATCAAAGAAATGTTTGAGTCAATCGACGGTAGAATCATCATCTCCACCTTCGCTTCCAATATTCACCGTATTCAGCAAATTGTCGAAGCGTCTTTAGCTACAAACAGGAAGATAGCTGTCTTTGGCAGATCGATGACCAAGAACATTGAAGTCGGATATAAGCTCGGATATATCAGAGCTCCAAAAGGCACTTTTATTTATACGAGAACCAAATCGGAAATTAGGGACAAAAATTTAACGATTCTTTGTACGGGGTCTCAAGGCGAACCTTTGGCTGCCTTAACTAGAATCGCCGCTAACACCCATCGTCAAATCGCCCTTATTCCTGGAGACACGGTTATCTTGTCTTCCTCTCCGATTCCGGGAAATCTGGAAAGCGTCAATCGCACCATCAACATGCTTTATAAACATGGTGCCAACGTCATAACCCAGTCGCCTTTCGCCGACGTTCATGCGTCAGGTCACGGCGGACAAAACGAATTGAAATTGATGCTTAAACTGATGCGCCCTAAATACCTCATGCCTATCCACGGCGAATACAGAATGTTAAAGATACATTCGCAACTTGCGATTGATACCGGGGTAAAACCAGAGAATACCTTCATTATGGAAAATGGCGACGTTTTAGCCTTAACCCCTGATAACGCCTATATAAAAACTAAGGTCAAGACTTCGGATATATACGTCGATAGCGAAAGCATCGGCGAGGTAGGATCCTTGGTAATCAAGGATCGTAGAGAACTGTCCGAAGATGGACTTCTATCAGTCATCCTTACCATTTCTCAAGCAAATTATGAAGTTATGTGCACACCTAACATCATTTCAAGAGGTTTCATCTATCTAGAAGAAAACGATAAAATAACCAAGGATATGCAAGAGATAATTCTCGACGTTACCGAAAAATATTTGAACCCAAAACACAAGTTGAACATGACCGGCATGAAAAATGAAATCATAAAAAACTTGCGGAAGTACATTCTAGAAGAAACCAGAAGAGAACCGATGATTATGCCAGTAATTATGGTGCTATAGAAAAATTGACGAGAAATCGTCAATTTTTTATTCGAATATAACAGTTTTCTTGTTGTTGCAAACGTCTTTGAAAGCATAGAAGATATCTTTAGTGATGGTCGCGTCTTCCAGAGCGTCATGTTTTTGGTTACTCAAATCCATGGTTTCAGAATAGATGTTATAGGCGTTGAACAAACCGATATCATTTTTTAAACCATAATAGTTTTTATGCATGCTCAATAAATCAATGAATTGCATCGACTTGGTGAAATTGCTCAAGCGATGGATTTTGTTCAGTTTATTCAATTCCAACTGGTCGTTCTTACCCCAGACATAAACTATCGGACTATATTTCTTTTGCACTTCCATGATTTTTTGGTGTAAAAACTCATAGGAGTTGCCACTATCAACGTCACTTTGTTCAATATGCAGGAATTTTTTTGTCCTAATCGATAATTCCGGAAACAACTTTGGTTTAATGTAACTGCTGAACTCTTCCAAAACATTTCCCGATTCATCTGTCAAGATGTAACCGACCTGAATAATCTCGGAAACAAAATCTTGGAAATTGTTGTATGGTGGCATGCTCATTTCAAAATCGATGAATAAACGATTGCGATTCAGATTGATTAGGGATTTGATGCCGCTTTTTATCATTGAAATATCATAGTAAACTGTCGGTTTGTTTTTGTTAGGCGCTAGCAACTTATCGATTGCGACGATATTTCTGACCATATGACCGCGATATAAACGCGGTTGATCCTTGACAATCATAAAGATGAAGATACCCGGTTGAAAATATTGCATAAACAGTTTGAACATGCTTTTGCTCATATAATAAAAATCAACTTTTTTTCTACCCTTGATGGCAATCAATCGCTTCGATTCAAGAACTCCATGCAACATTCCATAGATATAGTTTTCCATCATGCATCACTCCGTAAAATTATAATTTCTCCTGAAAACTTTTTAAAGCCATATAGATATTGTCAATCGCTTCCTCGGAGATTTTAAGCATTTTCAGTTCCTCGCGAGGAGCATTTTTAATATTATCAAGAGTTTTGTACTTTTTCAACAACTTGTTTTTTGTCACTTCTCCCACTTTGGGAATCGTATCCAGAATCGAACCATAGATTGCTTTTGACGCTACATTTCTTTGAAAAGAAATCGCAAAGCGATGAACCTCTTCTTGCATTTTATAAAGCAAGGAATAGAGATTGCTACTCTTATCAAGAGGTATCTCGGCTTCGGACTCATTAATTATGGATTCGGTCTTATGACGGTCGTTTTTAATCAGGCCAATCAAAGGAATCTGTAGGTTCAGATCATTTAATACGGCTTTACCGGCTCTCAATTGAATAAGTCCGCCATCGACAATGATTAAATCCGGTTTTTCAAGACCTTCCATCAAAACCGCTTGATATCTTCTGTAAAGGACTTCCTTCATCATCGCATAATCATCTGCGGTTTCAGTAGTCTTGATTTTGTATTTTCGATATTCATTCTTGTCTGGCAAACCGTTGGTGAAGACAACCATTGCCGATACTTTATTGCTCCCGGAAGTATGAGAGTTATCGAAAATATCAATTCTTTTGATGCTGTCGATTGCCAATATCTCTTCCAGTTCTTTTAAGGCAACGATGGTCTTGTTTTCCTTGTTCAAGAAAACTGGCAAATTGTTGTTCATATGGGAAGTGGCGTTTTCTAGGGCCATTTCCAACAACCTAACCTTTCTTCCTCGAAGAGGTTCGACGATTATGTCGCCGAAGATTTCCTTGAAGAGTTCATAGTTATATCCGTAAGGCAATATCAATTCTTTAGGTAGCGGGTTAGTTTCATAGAATTGAGCTAAATATGTCAACAAAACCTCTTCTACCGCCCCATAGTAAGCAAAAATCTTGGATTTGGAAAAGAGAAGTTTGCCATTTCTCATGAAAAGAATATTGATGGATATATAGTTGTCATAGGTAAGGAAGTTGACGATATCACGATCGAGATTATCATTGAAAATAACCTGTTGTTGCTCGGTCGTTTTTTTAATGGCAATAATTAGTTCTTTGTATTCCTGAGCTTTTTCGAATTCCAGCATTTCTGCATGTTTATTCATTTTTTCCGTGTACTCATCAATAAATTCTTTGGTATTACCCATCAGAAAACTTCTGACTTTTTTAATTAAATCCCTATAAGTCTCTTGAGTAACCAAAAATTCGCATGGTCCAAGACATTGCTTAATGTGATAATATAAACAGACTTTTTTAGGGAATTTTGAGCATTTTCTAAAAGGAAAAATAGTGTCCAATAATTTAACAGTTTCATTGGCATAAAATGCATTCGGATACGGCCCGAAGATGTTACCCTTTTTTCCCTTTATGTCTCTGGTGGTTCTGATTATGGGATGACGTTCATTGGTTACTTCAATATATGGATAAGTGCTGTCTGAAGTCAAACGAATGTTGTATTTCGGGAGAAGTTTTTTTATCTGCCCCAGTTCCAAGAGAAAAGCTTCTTTTTCATTGGAAGTGATGATAAAGGTCAGATCATCGATATCTTTGACTAATCGTGTTGTTTTTTCATCGTGGACACCGACAAAATAAGAACTCACTCTTCTTTTTAAGTTCTTGGCTTTCCCTACATATATAATTTTACCCGTTTTATCAAGCATTTGATAAGTTCCCGGTTTTTCCGGAAGGGCTTTTAATTTAGCATTAATTTTTTCATTCATATCACTTTTTAATTATATCAAATAGAACACATACATGCAATTAAAACAAAGGCTGTAAGAATAAATCGTTCTTACAGCCATACAGTTTCTTCCCTTATTTAATTGTTTTAATCAAATTGTCAATTCTTTGACCCTTATTATAGGAGTCATCATATTTGAAGATTAAAGCCGGAACTTTTCTCATCTTGACTCTTTGCGCTATCATATTTTTGATAAAACCATTGGCTCTATCCAAAGTTTGTTGGGTTTTGTCCAAGGTTTTTTGGTCACCAAAAACTGTGTAATAAACATACATATAAGACAATTCGTTGGTGATTTTAACGCCCGTTATGGTGATAAATCCCAAATCATCCTTAACTTCATTATGTATAATGTCAGCTACGACTCTTTGAACGTCGGTTTCTAAATGACTTACCTTTGCCATTATTCCACCTCTTTCATCATATAGACTTCGATAACGTCACCTATCTTGACGTCATTGTAGTTTTCCAAAGTAAGACCGCAGTCATAACCCTGTTTAACTTCCTTGACATCGTCTTTAAAACGTTTTAATGATCCCAGTTTACCTTCAAAAATGATTTTGCCGTCACGAACCAATTTGATGATTGAATTCTTGCGAATGATACCGCTGGTAACCATGCAACCGGCAATCGTACCGATTTTTGAGACGTTGAAAGTTTCCCTGACTTCAACTTCGCCGATAACGCTCTGTTCAAAGACAGGATCAAGCAAACCTTTCATTGCTGCTTCAATATCATCCAACGCTTCATAGATGACGCGGTAAGTCCTGATTTCAACTGCCTTTTCTTCTGCTAATTCTCTTACTGTGCTAGGCGTACCTACGCCGAAGCCGATTATGATTGCTTCTGAGGCTTCAGCCAATAAAATATCCGTGTCAGTGATTGCACCAACTCCGGTTCTGACGATATCAATTGAAGTTCCTTCAACTGTAATTTTGTTAATGGAACCCTTGAAAGCTTCGATTGAACCTTGAACGTCAGCTTTGATAATTAATTTAAGTTCTTTCAATTTGCCTTCGGCGCGATTGAAGAAATCTTCCAATGATACGGCTTGTTTGGTTGAATGTTGCTTGTCAAATTGTCTTTGCGCTCTTTCAGTCGCAATGTCTCTTACGGACTTTTCGTCATTGAATACCTTGAACGGATCACCAGCACTTGGAACATCTGCTAATCCGATTATTTCCACTGCTTGTCCCGGTAATGCTTCTTCGATCATTTGCCCCAAATCATTGGCCATAGCCCTAACTTTACCATAAGTCGAACCAGCAACGAAACTGTCGGAAACCCTTAAGGTTCCATTATCGACAAGGATGGTTGCTACCGGTCCTTTGCCTTTATCAAGTTTGGCTTCAATCACAGTTCCTACTGCCGGTTTTTTCGGATTGGCTTTTAATTCCAGCATTTCTGCGACCAATTGAATGGTGTCAAGCAAATTGTCGATTCCCGTACCTTTAAGTGCTGAAATCAAGCAATATGGCGTTTCACCGCCCCAATCGTCCGGTAATAAATCAAGATCCGCTAATTCCTGTTTAACTCGATCCGGATTGGCAGATGGTTTATCCATTTTATTTACAGCAACGATAATTGCGCATTTTGAAGCTCTGGCATGGTCGATTGCTTCTCTTGTTTGTGGCATGACACCATCATCTGCCGCAACGACTAAAACGACGATATCGGTGATTCTCGCACCACGAGCACGCATTTCAGTAAATGCGGCATGTCCAGGAGTATCGATGAAGGTAATTTTTTGACCATTCTTTTCGACTTGGTAAGCACCTATGTGTTGGGTAATGCCGCCGGCCTCGGAGTCGACGACTCTCGCATTACGGATATTATCCAAAAGTGTAGTTTTACCATGATCCACGTGACCCATGATGGTCACAACTGGCGGACGGTTAACAAGATCCTCTGGCTTGTCGAAATCTTCCATTTCATCAAATCTTGTTACGTCGGTAATAACTTCATCTTTAAATTCAAGATTGTATTCCATGGCTAACAATTCAGCGTTTTCACGACTGATTTCTTGATTTTGCGTTGCCATGACTCTTAAAAACATTAGTTTTTTGATAATCTCGGTAACCGGCTTATCCATTTCTTCAGCCAGTTCCAAAACCGTCATGCCTTGTTTATAAATCACTGTAGTTTTGGTTGGTCGCAATGATTTCTTTTTCTTGTTGATCAGATTATTTTCTTTTTCAATATAATCTTCTCTGTTTTTGTTGAATTTTTTCTTGGCAATATATTTTGACATATGACCACCTCTTCCTTACATATTTTTTAGTTCCTTGATTTTATCAGCGAATTTTTTATCGACCACCGTCACTACTTTGCGGTTATTCTTACCGATAGCCCGACTTAATTCTTCGGTAGAAAAACTATCGATGACTTCGACTTCGTAAAATAATGATTTGTCTTTTATTCGCTTAGTTGTATTCACTCCAGCGTCGCTGGCTAAAAACACTAATTTCGCTTGTTTTGCTTTGATTTGTTCCAAAGAGAATGCCTCTCCGGAAACAATTTTCTTGGCTTTTTGGCATAAGCCCAAGAAACTCAATATCTGTTCTTTATTCATCTGTTAAACCTTGTAAAAGCTCGTCATAAACGCTTTCCGGTATTTCAATCTCCAGATGCTTTTTCAAGACGTTTGTCTTTTTGGCTTTATTGATGACTTCCTTGTTTTTTGATAGATAAACACCTCTGCCATTTGCCTTTCCTGTCTTATCATAAATGACCTGACCTTCAGGCGTTCTGACAACACGCATCAATTGTCTTTTTTCAAATCTTTCACCAGTGACCACACATTTACGTAAAGGAATTTTTTTGGTTTTCATGTTTATCACCACCCATTGTTAAAATTTTATACCTTGTTCCAAGGCGTCCGCTTCAGGTTTGATATCAATCTTCCAGCCGCAAGATTGAACTGCGAGACGTGCATTTTGACCTTTTTTACCAATAGCAAGCGATAATTGATCGTCCGGAACAATCGCCAAAGCCGATCTGTCTCTGACATCAATGATAACTGCAATGGTTTTTGCCGGTTGAATCGAATTGGCAATCAATTCCTTTGGATCGTCACTGTATTTATAAATATCCATTTTTTCGCCGTTCAAGGCATCGATAACACTCTTGATTCTCACGCCGTTTCTACCTAAGCATGCTCCTACCGGATCAACGTCCGGATTATTGGTCGCTACGCAAACTTTACATCTGTCACCAGGATCCCTTGCTAAACCGATGATTTCAATAACGCCGTCCTTCAACTCAGGAATTGCGTTTTCCATCAAACGCTTAACTAAGTTTCTATCAGTTCTTGAAACATAAACCTTCGGTCCTTTGGTTGTTTCTTCAACCTTAGTTATATAAACGCTCAAACGATTACCCAAAAACAAGTCGCTAACCAATAAATCACGAGCAGGTATAGAAGTTTCAGTATCCTTACCTAAATACAATGTGACAAATTCATCGCTGATTTGGACAATTTCCGCACTGATCATTTCGCCGACTTTATTAGTGAAATATTCAAGATTTCTTTCTCTCTCCAATTGTTTCAAGCCTTGTGTCAACATTTGTTTAGCGGTTGAAGCCGCCAAACGACCGAAGTTCTTTGGCGTGATTTTTTCTTCGATGATATCGCCAATTCTGACATTTTTCTTTAATTCTCTGGCTTCTTCCAAAGAAATTTGCGTGCCCGGCTCAGCTTCCGGATCAACCTGTGCCACTACTAATGATTTAGCGACCAAAGTAATCTCCGCTCTTTCTTCGTTAAAGACCACTTCAGCGTTGACTTTGCCGTTATAAGCTTTCTTATAAGCGTTGATCAAACCCCTGCCGAAAACTTCCAAAATCTTTTCTTTTGGTATATCTCTTTCTTCTGATAAAACCTCTAAAGCTTTAAAAAATTCTTTACTTGTCATTTTATTCTCCTAAAACTTGATGGCTAATCTTATCAGATTAACATCAATATAATTTATCGCTACTCTTTTGTTTTTTCCCGCAATCAAAGTCAGTACTTCACCATTGAAATCAACTAACTTGCCTTCTAATTTTTGTTCATACGTTTCGAGATAAACATAACGATTGATAGCTTTTTTGACCGCTTCAACGCTTCTTAGTTCTTTTTCTGCGCCAGGTGAGGAAACTTCCAATAGATATTCGCCTTCAATCGGATCTAACTTGTCGATGAAAGGATTGATAAGATGGGTTGCTTCAACTACATCTTCCATGTTGATTCCGTCTAGATTGTCAATATAGATTCTCAGGATTGAATCCTTCTTGTCCTTGATAAACTCCACACCATAAAGTTCAAATCTGGTAGTCTTCAAGAAAACATTCAATTCTTCTTTCAATTTATCCAAATTCATAATCTCATTCCTTTCATTAAAAAGAGAGGGCACGACCCTCTCCGTTAATTCTTATGCAAAAACATTATAACATAATGTCAAAATCATTTCAAGGGAAATATCCACATCTTGAACATGGAACTGAAAGTTATTTCTTGGTTTTGACGTTGATGACAATATCTTGATATTCTTCGTGTTTTTTAAACCAACTGATAGCATAAGGACATTTAGCAACAATCTTCAAGTTTTTGGCCTTGATGAAATTGTAGGCTTCAAGCATCAAATTGGAAGCTATGCCTTGTCCACGCAAACTCTCGTCGACATAAACATGGTTGATGTCGACTCTTAAGTCATCACGTGCCGGAAAAGTTACCTCCGCCAATAATAATCCTGACTCGTCTTTTGCATAAATTCGATTGTTCTCATAAATTAAATTCATAATCATAACCTCCTTTTAGATAATTCATATAAGATAATACTGCCGGCTACGCCAACATTCAAAGATTCCATATTACTCATTTTAAGTTTAAAGCTATTGTTGACTTTGGTAAGAATTTCCTGGGAAACTCCGCTACCTTCATTACCCAATATTATAGCAATCTTTTTTGAAGCGATTTTGATTTCGTCAAGATATCTTTGACTTTTTAAATCCGTTGCGTAAATATCAAAATCAGGATGGTCATCAATAAAATCGATAATTTCGCTAGAGATTAAATTGACCTTGAACAAAGCTCCTTGTGTACTTCTGATGACTTTATCGTTATAGAAATCAACCGAATTTTCTGCGATAATAGTATCGAATCCAAAGGCTGCACACGATCTGATTAAAGTTCCGATATTCCCCGGATCTTGGACATTATCCAGGATTAATACCTTATTGCCGATTTCCATCTTTTCTGGTTTCTTGCAGATAGCGACAATACCTTGAGTTTGAACAACATCACTTAAACTTTCCATAACTATAGAACTGACTTGATGCTTTTCAACACCTTCAATTTCACAAGATTCCAGATAGAAAATCCTTTCAACCAAGCCTTTGACCAAAGCTTCATTTACAAGGTGATATCCATCCAAAAGAAACTTTCCCGTGATGGAACGATATTTTTTTTGTTTTAATTTTACCGCTTCTTTAACTAACGGGTTTGACTTTGATGTAATAATCGTTTCCTTCAATTGAATTCACCTCGAGATTTCCTTACTCCTAATATTTTACATTATTTAGCTGATAAATTCATCAGATATGCAAAAAAAGTGAGCGAAGTTCGCTCACTTAATTTCTATGCTTTTCTT
>JAQVFZ010000063.1 GCA_028697025.1 Candidatus Izemoplasmatales bacterium
CGATAATTCAACTCCCATTTCGCCATTTTCCTGAATTCTCGGCGCTTTATTCTTAGATGTGGCGAATGATGCGTTTCCTCTACCGCCATTTCCACCCTTTGCAATAATCTCACTTTGGCCATGGGTTACCAAATCGGCTAAGACTTCATTGTTATCGCTATTGTAGATCGTAGTGCCGAGCGGTACTTTAACGATGACGTCAGTTGCGTCTTTACCGCGCATATTCTTGGTCTTGCCATTTTCACCCGCTTGAGCGAAAATATGTTTTTGGAACTTGAGGTCCATCAGAGTAGACATTCCCTCGTCGGCTTCAAAGATAACTGATCCGCCTTTTCCCCCATCGCCGCCATTTGGTCCACCAAGCGGCACGTGTTTTTCTCTCCTGAAAGAGATAATGCCGTCTCCGCCCTTACCGGACCTTACGACAATATTTACTTCATCTATAAACATAATATTATTTCCTCATCTCTAAAATTTATTCTACAACTTTTTCAAAAGCCAAACGATTGATGCTAGATAGATAACCTCTATAGTTGAAATTCATTGATTTCAACAGCTTTTGCATCTTCAGATTATCCGGATGGGTATCGATTTTAACTGAATCGAAGCCACCTTGCTGAGCCATTGACAAAGCAAATTCAAGCAATTGTTTTCCATAACCCTTGCCCTGTCTTGCGGGATCGACGATGACACGGTGAACGACCAATGATTTATCTTTTTCCCAGACTACCTCATGATAAGCAACTTCATTTTCCACAAAAATGGAAACTGAACCGATAATCAATCCCTCTTCAACAAGAACATATAAACCTTTATTTACATAATCCTGATAGAAATTCTCGTATGCCGGATAATTGCCTGTCCATTGCTCAAGGCCGTTGATCCACATATCACTTCTTACGACCTTCGCCAGTTCGCTAATCGCCCGAATTTCCTCAATTATTGCCAATCTAATCAATTTGACCAATTCCATCCTTTGCATAAACTACACTATAAATAAACGGTTTTTCATATCTTTTTTGATAAATGGTTTGAAATTCCTTGATAAAACCTTCCAAATTTGCGTTTAAAACGAGATTTAACGTTGAACCGCCGAAACCTCCGCCTATCATTCTCGAACCTGATGCGCCTGATTTTAACGCTATTTCCACCAAATCATCGATTACAGGTGACGAAACTTCATAATCATCCTTCAAAGAATAATGTGCTTCGGTAAGAATATCGCCCAATTCATGCAAATGGTTCTTAAGCAATGAATCTTTTGCTTTTCTTACCCGTTCGTTTTCTGTTACGACATGCCTTACTCTTTTTTTCAAAACATCGTCATCGATTTTACCAAGCGCTTCATCCAAGAAATCTGAAGTAATCTCTGATAAATCTTCAATATCGTAACAGTTTTGCAAGATTTTCAAGGCTTGTAGCGTTTCGGCTTGTCTTTGATTGTATTTTGAATCCGCCAATTTTCTTGAAGTGTCGGAATTTATCAATACAAAAGAATATTCTTTAAGATTTAATGGTATAAGTTCAAATTCAAGCGTTTTCGTATTCAAAAATAAGGCTTTATCCCGCTTGGAGAAAACTATCACGAACTGATCCATGATGCCGCACTTCACACCCAAATAATTGTTCTCAACTGATTTTGCCAGTTTGACGATTTCCAGTGGGGCAAGATTCAATTTTAATTTGTCGCTAAAAACCATAAGCAATAACACCGTTAGCGCCGCACTGGACGACAAACCGCCGCCAACAGGCAGCGTCGAGGAGATGGCGATGTCAAGTCCTTGATTAAGATTATAACCATGTTTCAAAAGCACCTTGATGACACCGACTAAATAATCGCCATAGTTGTTAAACATCGCTTCCGGCAGTAGAGCTAAATCAACTTGAATCATTCCCTGAATGGAAAAATTCTCCGAAAAAATATTAATCAACTTGTCCTGTCTGGGCTTGATGGCTGCGTAAATGCCTTTGTCAATGCAAAAAGGCATTACCAAGCCGCCGTTATAATCGGTATGCTCACCGATTATATTTACCCTTCCTGGCGCAAAATATGTATCTTGAGCTTCATACCCGTATTTTTCCAAAAATAATCGCTTAATATGTTTTATCATCGCTTTTACCTCTATAAAACATTATACTACATCTAATTTATATTTGCATTTGCTTTACAAAGGAAAAAACCGAAAAAAAAAGCTTAGTTCAACCTAAGCTTCATTCTTATTGTTCTAGACTATAAACACTTGCTTGTTTTCTATCTCTTCCGACTCTTTCGTATTTAACAACGCCATCGATCATAGCGAATAATGTATCATCTTTACCGATTCCTACATTTTCTCCCGCATGAATTTTAGTTCCTCTTTGACGGTAAATGATAGAGCCAGCGGTACAAAACTGACCATCAGATAGTTTGGCTCCAAGTCTTCTACCAACTGAATCGCGACCATTCTTAGTCGATCCGGTACCTTTCTTGGATGCTTCAAGGCAAAGTATATTTAGATTAAGTATCACTTAAAACACCTCCAAATTATTCTTTCTCTTTATTCGACATTGATATCTGTTATGGTAAGCTTCGTATATGGTTGTCGATGACCATTCTTACGATGATAATGCTTTTTAGGTTCGTATTTGTAAATAACGATTTTCGGACCCTTACCATTTTTAATCACTTTAGCAGTAACGGTTGCGTTCTTGACATAAGGTTTTCCGACTTTTGTCTTGTCTCCACCGATCATCAATACTTTATCAAAAGTATATGTCTCCTCAGCTTCAACTTCCAACTTTTCTACGAAAATTTCTTGTCCAATTTCAACTTTTACTTGCTTCCCGCCTGTTTCGATAATTGCGTACATTGTAGCACCTCCTCATTATATTTTTTAAGACTCGCCAGATGTTGGTACTTCCAAAGGAAGTTTATCAAACCAATTATGTGCGGTATGCGTTATTCATACGGAAGTATTATACACAAACACCCAGCTTTTGTCAACAAAAACATTTCCAAACTTCACTCTAGTTTTCGATTTTTCTAAAGTTTGAAAATACCACTCAAAAAACAGTCTTGAATGTGGTAAAATATCTCTTGTGAAGGGGGCGATATGAAGTGCAATGGTATCATTTTCTAATGCTAATAATCGGATTATCGATCATTGCTTATTTTATCATCAGTTACGGTTTTTATCAAAAGGTTTTTCTCCATTACAAAAATAAAAAGAAAGTTTTGGTAGACCATAGTTTGCCTTTTTATAAAGCATCCTACGATTGGTTTTTATCCATTCCCAAAGATGACGTCTATATCCGTTCCTATGACAATCTGAAACTTCACGGCTATTACCTTCCTTCCATCGACAAAACCACTGACAATCTCGCCATTGTCATCCACGGTTATCAATCACAAGCCACTGACATGATAATAATTGCCAAACTTTACTCCGATTTAGGGTTTAAAGTTCTCATGATTGATTTAAGAGGTCATGGCCTGTCGGAGGGAAAATTCACGTCCATGGGCTATTACGAAAAATATGATCTCAAGAAGTGGATAAATCATTGTTTAAGAAGTTATGGAGCCACATCAAAAATAGTCTTGCACGGAGTATCCATGGGCGCTTCCATATCGATGCTCGTGACGGAGTTCAAGGAAAAAAGCGCCATTAAATTCTTGGTTTTGGATTCTGGGTACACCGTATTTTCCAAATCCTTGGCAGCCAGTGTAAAACCAAAAATTCTAAAAATTTTCATTCCCGGAATTTCTCTTTTCACCTTCTTGAAACATCGGTTTACTTTAAATCAAATCGCTCCAATCAAGGCCATGAAACATCTGACGATACCCTTCCTCATCATTCATGGCGATAAAGACAAGCCTTGCCCGTTAGCAATGGCCAAAGAATTGTTTCAAGCCGCAGGTTCAGTCAGTAAAGACCTTTTGGTGGTCGAAGGATCACCTCATGCCAAAGCATTTGAGATCAACCGGGATTTGGTCGCAAATAAAATAATTTCCGCCTTATGCGAACCTTTCAAACTCAAAAAAGCCAATATAAAATTCTGCAGCGACAAGAAAAAAACGGATCAACTTTGGTGATCCGTTTTACTTTGCTTTAGGTATACTCTCGCTTCATAAGGTCTCATGACTAGCGGTGTGATATCTTGATAGTTCTTCAAAATGACTTCATCGTCTAGAAAATCGTATTTCTTGATTTTGAGATTCTGATTGGAAAAGTTGCAGATGACAGAGAGTTCCGCATTATCAAGCTTGCGTTTATAGGCATAGATTTTTTTATCCTTGAAATCGATGTCTTCATAATCGCCATAAACAATCACTTCAAACTGTTTTCTTAAAGCAATAATCTTCTTATAGTAAGCCAGGATAGATTTTTCATTGCTTTGACTATTTTTGACATTGATGATCTTATAGTTTTCATTTGTCTCCAACCATGGCTTTACCTTAGAAAAGCCACCGTTGAAACTATCGTCCCATTGCATTGGCGTTCGGGCATTATCCCTTGACATCAAGCGGATTTTCTTCATCATTCGCTTATGGCTCATTAAAAGTTTTCTGCCCAATTTGTAGATATTGTGGGTTTCGATGTCTTGATATTGACTGAGTTCGGTGTAATGAGCATTCGTCATCCCGATTTCTTGTCCTTGATAGATGAATGGCGTTCCCTGTTGGAAATAGATGATTGTTGCTAAAAGCGTGGCCGATTGATAATAATAGTCCATATTGCCAAAACGACTGATACTTCGGCCCTGATCATGATTTTCCAGATACAAGGTATTCCAACCCTCAAGTTCTTTCTGCCATTTTGAAAGAGCTTTTTTTAAGTTGATTGGCTTGAATTTTTTGATGAACCATTTGATGACGTGATTGTCCGCAGCCATATGGTCGAATTGGAAGACCATATTCAGTTCCTTGTTTTCCGGTTTGACCAAATCGGAAGCGGTTTTCGGATTGACAAAAACCGTCTCTCCCACGGTAAAACAGTCGTATTTGCTGAAGACATCCTCATATAATTCTTTAAGATATTCATGCAATCTTGGATTTTCCAGATAATGTTCTCTTCCCCTTAGAATCAAACTGAATTTGCCATTAGGGTGATCTTTGTTTTTGGCCAAGAGATTGATGACGTCGCACCTGAAGCCGTCGACTCCCAAATCAAGCCAAAACCTGATCATTTCCTTGATATCGTTCCTAACGTTTTCATTTTCCCAATTTAAGTCTGGTTGGCCTTTGGCGAATAGGTGGAGATAATATTCGCCGCGGATATTTGAATAAGTCCAAGCATCTTCGCCGAAAAAAGAAGTCCAGTTTCTCTTCTTTGGTTCCCAATGATAATAATCCTCATATTTGCCGTCTCTTTTTTCCGATCTGACAAACCAAGGATGATCTTTGGAAGTATGGTTTATCACCAAATCCATGACCAGTTTAATCTTGTTTTCATGCAGCTTGGCAATCAGATTTTTCATATCGGCCATCGTGCCGAAATCTTCATTGATTTCCCGGTAATCGCTGATATCGTAGCCGTTGTCTTCCATCGGCGATTTGTAGACTGGCGACAGCCAGACAATACCGACACCCAAATCGACTAAATAAGGAATTTTTTGAATGATTCCCTTGATATCACCGATACCGTCTTTATTGGCATCATAAAAACTTTTGGGATAAATTTGATAAACAACACCCTCTTTGTACCAGGCTTTTTCCATATGATCACCTCTATAAAAGAAATTTCTTATATTCATTATATCAAATATTTACATCAAAAAAATAAAAAAGCCAAAAATTGGCTTTTAAATCTCATGGCGACCCGAAAGGGACTCGAACCCCCGACCTTTAGCTCCGGAAGCTACTGCTCTATCCAACTGAGCTACCGGGCCTTTCATACCCATGAACAAGTGGCGACCCGGAAGGGATTCGAACCCCCGACCGACGGCTTAGGAAGCCGTGGCTCTATCCTGCTGAGCTACCGGGTCTAAAAAGAAAGAGTCAGTTCTCTGACTCAAAATAATAAAACTAGTGGCGACTCGGAAGGGATTCGAACCCCCGACCGACGGCTTAGAAGGCCGTTGCTCTATCCTGCTGAGCTACCGAGTCACGCGCAAGTAATATTATAAATGAATTAGGTCAGTTTGTAAAGTAAAACTTATTATTTTTTTGTCATTGACGCGCTCTAATCAAGAGCCTTCATTATTGAAAAACTATTGTCAGATGATACCTAAAGGAATCAACGTTACCAACAACAATATAACCAATCCCCAGACTGAAAGCAAGAATATTTTTTGGAACTTGACGCTTTTATCGGGCACGACGAACGCCGCCAAGAAGAAAGGAATGTAAGTGGAAAGAAATACCGGTATTGCACCCCACCAAGGATAAACCCAGATGAAAGCTCTAGTGCCTGCCAAGAAAATTTCAAAAATCGCAAAGAAAGCTGCGTTTACAATCGCAAAAAAGACGCGATTGTTAATTCCCAAAATCTTGCTTTTCGGATCGTCAGGAAGTAGTTTGCTCATGATTAATCCCGCTACGGCGAACATCATCGACAATTCCCAGGAAACGCCTATCAACAACATAAAAGTTGTGCTGGTCCCCGATACTGTCCATAAAGCATAGCCAGAGGCAGAATGAATGATGGCGTTAGTGATTTCATACAGCCAATGGACTCCATATAAAGCCAAGGCCGCAACCAATCCTTTATAGTTCTTGTTT
>JAQVFZ010000064.1 GCA_028697025.1 Candidatus Izemoplasmatales bacterium
ATATTCATAAATATTGGCAAAATCTCTATCTTGAAGAAGATAAAAAAGAAGTATTCTGCCAATTGGTCCATGAAAGAAATGATCTTTCTTTAACCATATCCGGACGTATTGACGGCGTTTTAAACCGTGAAAATGAAATAATTATTGAAGAAATCAAATCGACTCACATGGATTTCGATCAATTGGAAATTGATACGGTGCCAGCTCATATGGCGCAAGCAAAAATCTATGCCTATATTTATTCCTTGACCAATTCACTGAAGAAAATAAAGGTCTGGTTGACATATATCGATGTAGAAAGCCAAAAACCAAAGCATTTTGAAAAAAGCTTTACCTTCAAACAACTGGAAACTTATTTTTTAAAAACGATAAATCGTTATCTTGATTGGCAAGAAGTGATAGCCAATCACGAGAATTCACGCCAAAAATCAATCGTTGGCCTTGAATTTCCTTTTCCTGAATATCGGCTCAACCAAAGAGAAATGATGGCTTACATTTACCGAAATATCTTAAATCACGGGAAACTGTATCTAGAGGCTCCGACTGGAATCGGCAAGACAATCGCATCACTTTTTGCCGGGCTGAAAGCCATCAACAAACCAAGACAAAAAATCTTTTACAGCACTGCCAAAAATGATGGTAAGAAAGTGGTCTTGGACACAATCGCATTGTTGGAAGAAAATGGTCTGATTGCCAAAAGCATTGAAATCACCGCTAAAGATTCAATGTGTTTCCTTGATAAGAGAGACTGTGATCCAGAGGTCTGCAAATATGCCAACGGTTATTATAACCGCGTTTTCAAGACCATCGAAGACGTCTATAACAACGAAACATTATTGACGAAAGAAAAGATCAAGACTTATGCCAAAAAACATACTGTTTGTCCTTTTGAACTTAGTTTGGATTTAAGCAATTACGCCGACATCATCATCTGCGATTATAACTACATTTTCGACCCAATGGCGCATTTGATTCGCTATTTTGAAGACAATGTCTATAGTCCCATTCTTTTAATCGATGAAGCGCATAATATGGTAGACAGATCAAGAAAGATGTATTCCGCCAGTCTGACTGAAGAAATGTTCGTCAAGGCTTTGGAAACTTCCCATTATCTAAAACCGGATCCAAGTTATGAAATCAGTCAGATACTTGAAGTTTTCGGCGCAGCCAAGATTACGCTACTGGAAGTTGATTTCATCAGAAAAGATGAAGTCAATCCCACGCTTTTATTGTTTTTAAGAAAACTGGCAATAAAACTGGACAAGATTTTCACCGATGAAACGGCAAAATACGAAAAACAAGAACTGACGGAGCTCTATTTTGAAGTATCACGTTTCTTGAGAATCAACGAATTCTTTAATGATGATTTTGTCTATGTTCTCGAAAAATACGATGATGAATTGATTATTTCCATCAATTGTCTGAATGCTTCTTACTTCATCAACCAAACCATCGACAACTACACTGAAGCAGCCACTTTTTTCAGTGCCACTTTATCGCCGATGTTTTATTACAAAAGCCTGATTACCGCCAATTTGGGAGAAGATATTTCTTTAGTCAGCGATTTCAGTCAAAACAACTTATTGTTGCTGGCGGTGGATGATATATCCACCAGATATAAAGACAGGGATCAATCGGTTGAAAAAATCATTCAAGCTACCAAAGCCTTAGTCAACGGGAAAAAAGGAAACTACATTATCTTTTTCCCAAGTTATGAGTACTTAAAAAAACTTGAAGGCATCTTGCTTGATGAAATTGAAAACGTCAATTTCATCTCCCAAAAACGGAATATGTTCTTCAAGGAAAGAAACGATATCATCAATCTCTTCAGCGATGAAAGTGAAGTTAGTCAAGTCTTCTTGTTTGTGATGGGCGGTATTTTTGGCGAATCAATCGACTTGATTGGCGATATGCTCAGTGGCGTGTTGATCGTTGGAGTGGGATTACCGGCGATAGCTCCTTTCAACAATATCTTAAAAGCTCATTACGACATTGCTTTTGACAACGGTTTTGATTATGCCTATACTTATCCGGGGATCAATAAAGTTATCCAAGCTGTGGGCAGGGTAATCAGAACCAAGACCGATAGAGGTGTGGCGATATTATTGGACGACCGTTTTACCAGCAGGAAATATTTAAGACTTTATCCTAAGTTCTGGAGCCATTTGACTGTCTGCAATGACATGGTAGAACTGGGAAAAATGATAAAGGATTTTTGGAGTGATGAAATTGAAGAAGCAAATTAATCTGTTTAAGAAAATTATCCTCTTTCTCTTTTTGGTAATATTCATGTTATTGTCGGTCGTCAACGCTCCTTGGTTTTTTGTAAGTTCCAAATTAAGCGATACCGACTATAGCGATTGGATGGCAGAAACCCTGGAGTTGGACGATAAGATTATCGAAATAGCCATGTTGGGAGCGCATGACGCTTTTTCCCACGAGATTGACATCTTTTCTCCCGTTGACAACAATAGCGCCGACTCCTTGATGCAAGGTTTTGTCGGCCGTCTTATCAAAGGATTTTCGATAAGACAATCAAAAACGCAAGTAGTTGGCACGTCTGACTTACTCAAATCAGGAGTCAGATATCTTGATATGCGCTTGTCATATCACGAAGAAGAAGGAGAATATTACACGGTACATAACTACTTTTCAACTCCTTTAACTGAAGTATTACTAGAACTGGAAACTTTTATTACTAAAAATCCAGGAGAATTCATTGTTTTGGACATTCAACATGTCTATGGCGTAGATTATGACAGTGAAATTGATTTTCTGGAAGTCTATTCATATTTTGAAGATACAGAATTGCTTGATTACACCTATCCGGACAATATTAAACCTCTAAACGAAGTTACTTATGAAGACATAACTTCTTCTAAGACTAAGGGCGGAATTATCATTTTGTCAAAATTCACTCAGGATGATGAGTATTTTTGGGACTATGAGTCATATGTTCGCTCACCTTGGGCAAATGAAGACGAATTCGACAAGATAATAGGCTTTTTGGAAGAAGAAATGCAAGATATAATGCTTGATTCAACCTATCAGAATAATTTTCGCATCATGCAAGCGGTCGCGACCATGGAAATGAGTGGAAGCGGTATTGCCAGAAGCTTTGAAACTTGGTCATTGCTCGGCAGAGCTAGAGACTTCAACAAATACCTGCTTGATTATGAAAATTTGGATATGTTATTGGTGGCAATGCCAATAATAATGACAGACTTTACTACCGATAAGGAAACGATAGACCAATTCATGCAAGTAATCATTGATTTTAACATTAATCAATAAGTCAAAAATCAGAAAGTTTTTGTAGAAAAATAATAAATTTGTTGTAAAATATAAATTGTACTAAATATTAAGGTCGGGATGTGGCTCAGCTTGGTAGAGCACTTGGTTCGGGACTAAGGGGTCGCAGGTTCAAATCCTGTCATCCCGACCATTTTTATGCGGTTGTGGCGAAACGGCAGACGCGCTGTCTTCAGGCGGCAGTATCTTCGGATGTGTGGGTTCAAATCCCATCAACCGCACCACTAAGGGGTCATAGCTCAGCTGGGAGAGTGCATGGCTGGCAGCCATGAGGTCGGGGGTTCGAACCCCCTTGACTCCACCATTAGACGAGCATTGGTCTGATACGAAAGCGAATTAGTAGTTCGCCCTAGTATAAGACCTTTTTTCATAAAGTAAGGGATTTTTCTCTCTATATTCAAGCATCCAATAGTCAAGTAGAAGTCAAAAATCTTATTCTAGACGAAGATGCAAGGAAATTCTGTTTAATTAGTTACACGATTACTTAACTGGATACACGTTTACTCTACTATTTACACGATTATATAATTTTGAAGATACTTACTCGAGGCGAATATACCGATACTAACAAGTAAATTTGCGATAACGTGATATAAACACTCTTTAAAAAAACAAAATACGTGTAAAATAATTTATAAAAAAAATCAAAATACGTGTATAATAGAATTATAAGAGGTGATTATGAAAATGTTGGAGCGTAAAATATATAAGCAATTGCTTTCATGGAAAAATGAAAACGGTAAAACGGCATTACTCATCGAAGGCGCAAGACGTGTTGGAAAAAGCACAGTGGTTGAAACTTTCGCAAAAAGAGAATACAAATCATACATACTTATTGACTTTAGTATTGCTAGTGATGAGATTAAATCACTTTTCAAAAAGTACGCATCAAATCTTGATGATTTTTTCTTTTTCTTAACATCAATCACTGGGATTACATTATATGAAAGAAACTCACTTATCGTATTTGATGAGGTACAATTGTTTCCTCAAGCAAGGCAGCTGATCAAACATCTAGTGAATGACAACCGTTATGATTACATCGAAACAGGGTCTTTATTATCAATCAAGCGTAATGTAGAGAGTATTTTATTACCTTCAGAAGAAAGAGCGATCAAAATGTATCCACTTGATTTTGAAGAATTTTGTAATGCACTTGGGAGAGGTGATGTTATTTCTCTTATTAAAAAACATTTTGAAACATTAAAACCACTAAGTGAAATTCATTCAACGATTATGAAGCTTTTTAGACAGTACTTGTTAATCGGTGGTATGCCTCAAGCTGTTATGGAATTCTTAAATACCAATGATTATACAAAAGTAGATCGAATTAAAAGAGATATCTTGAAACTGTATAAGAATGACATTTCAAAGTATGCTAAAGGATATGAACATAAAGTACTCAGTATTTTCGATGAAATCCCCAGTCAATTATCAAAACACGAAAAGAAATTTATGTTAAGTTCATTATCGAAAGATGCTCGATTTAGAGATTATGAAGATGCTTTTACCTGGTTGGATGAAGCAATGATTACAAATGTATGCTTTAATGCATCAGATCCGAATTATGGATTATCTTTAAATCGTGATCGATTGACGCTTAAAATGTATATGGCAGATACTGGATTACTACTGAGCCAAGCATTTAGTGAAAATGATGAAATGCATCAAGAAGTAGCAAAAGCTATTATTCAAGATCGACTTGAAGTTAACAACGGTATGATATTTGAAAATATCGTCGCACAAATGTTTACAGCTTTAAATAAGAAATTATACTTTTACTCTAGAGCTGATAATCAAGACCGTTCAAATACGATGGAAATTGATTTTCTTATTATAGATCAATCAAAACCGACAAAAATATCACCAGTTGAAGTTAAGTCTGGCAAAAACTATACCACGTCATCATTGGATAAGTTTAGTATCAAATTTCAAGACAAACTTGGGAAAAAATATATTATTCATACAAAGGATCTATTACAAAAAGATGATGTTATTTACTTACCGGTTTACATGACTATTTTATTATAGAATTGATGGATTCATGTACGGATAATGAGATTCCGCCTACAGATGCAAACTAGTATGTTCATCCATGTAAATTAAAGTTGGTTGATATGATACATTCATTAATAGATAATATGGATAGAAAGGAGAAATGTATGTCAATTGGAAAACGAATTTCACAAGCAAGGAAAGAAATAAATGTTTCTCAAGAAAAACTCGCTGAGCTGATTAATGTTTCTAGACAATCTATCTCTAAGTGGGAATCAGATCAAGTTATTCCAGATACAGAAAATTTAATCGCACTAGCACAAGCGCTTTGCGTTTCCGTTGAATGGATTATAAGTGGAAGCCATCATAACATTAAGAAAAAAGACTTTATGGATCATATTGTTTTAATAATTGGCATCATTTTCTTTCTAATATCTGTAATCTTGATTATCTCATTTCCTCAAATCGCATCAGAGACATCCTCTGTTATTACGTTTAACGGATTCAGTATTTTAGTTTTCGTAAGTGTTCTCATCATGTTTATAGGTATCGTATTGGCATGCAAAAAGAAATAATGAATAAAGAAAAACTAATCAAACTTAAGAAAGTATTATTCATTGTAATTATAGGATTAATCAGTCTATGGATTGTACTCTGTTTACTCACTATTCCACGATATTTATCACCCATTCAATCTTTTCCATGGTATACAGGTATCGTAATAGTGACGACGTTAGTTTCAATACCAATGATGATGTTAATGTTATCTTATTTTATTATCTCAGTTAAGATTAAACAAAGATAAATTAATCGAATTTACTGATTTTAAATCATCTGGTCCTCAAAAAAGTCTATTTAATAAGGAGGTGCAAAGTGAAAAGATTTAAACTAATATTGATATTTATTATGTCTTCATTTGTCATTATTTTAACTGGGTGTATATCACAGGGTAATCCGGTGTATGTAGATAGTATTCTTGTGTACCAAAATGGAGAATTACTAGAAGGAACGCTAAAGTATTATGATGGTAGTAAATGGGTCGATTATGATAATGAAAAAGTCACTAAAGAAAAAATGTATTATAGCTTTGATATTACAGATCAAAACATTAAAGTAGTGTTTAATGTATTTGCTCCGAATACAATTTTGACAGATTTAAAATTAGTAACAAATACAAATTTAAACTATAGCAATAATGAAACAGTTTTTATAAGTGACGAAATAGTACAAGAAGGTAGTACTTTTGCTTGTACATTTGAGTTTGAATTTACTAGTGTTTTTAACACAATTTCGGTAACAGGTTTTGCGACCACTGATGGTCTGAAATATATGGGAGCAAAAGGTGATCATAGTAATTTTGTTTTATATAGAGTATATTTTAACT
>JAQVFZ010000008.1 GCA_028697025.1 Candidatus Izemoplasmatales bacterium
AAATTTAATTACCACCGCACCATCGGTTAATTATAAGGTGTATTTGGAGAACGGCTCGGTAATCGATGTCGATAATCCAGCTTTGATGCCCAAGAACCAGATGGTTAAGAAAATCGAAGAACCATACGTCTTGGCAACCATAATTTCTCCAAGCGATTATGTTGGCAACGTTATGGAACTTTGCCAATACAAACGAGGCATTTTTAAGGATATGAAGTACATTTCCGACTCAAGAGTGGAAATAATCTATGAATTGCCTTTATCAGAAATAATCTATGATTTTTTCAACCGTCTTAAATCCAGTACAAAAGGATATGCATCCTTTGATTATGAAGTAATTGAACATCGTGAATCCGACTTGGTTAAGATTGACATCCTATTAAACTCGGAGCCTGTGGATGCCTTGGCATTTTTGGTTCACAATGATTTTGCCAGACAAAGGGGTCTAAGAATTTGTCAAAAGCTTAAGGATTTGATTCCACGTCAACTTTTCGAAATTCCAATCCAAGCGGCAATTGGTTCGAAAATCATCGCTAGAACCAATATCAAGGCGATGAGAAAAGACGTACTCGCCAAATGTTATGGTGGAGACGTTTCCAGAAAGAAAAAACTTTTGGAAAAACAAAAACAAGGTAAAAAACGCATGAAAAATGTCGGCTCGGTGGAAATTCCTCAAGAAGCCTTCATGTCAGTTTTATCGCTTGAAGATGATGAATAGCACTCTCTTATGGAGTGCTTTTTATTTTTTACAGCCGAGATACTTTAAAAAAAACTAAGATTATGTTAACATAATAATGGTGATAATATGATAAAAGGTTTATACATTCACATTCCTTTCTGCGATCAAATATGTACATATTGTGATTTTGCCAAGATGGTTGCAGGTGACGAATTGAAAGTGGATTACGTCCGAGCACTGATAAAAGAATTAGAATATTTTTCCGATTTGGCTGAACACGCGCAGACCATCTATATTGGCGGCGGAACGCCGTCATCACTCGACATCGATTTGTTGGAGGCTTTTTTATCTGAGTTGTCAACCACGGTCAACCTTAAGGGAATCGAAGAGTTCACAATCGAAGCCAATCCTTGTGATGTCAGTGATGATCTCCTGAAATTGTTCAAAAAATATCATGTCAATCGCATCAGTATGGGCGTCCAGTCAACTGATGAAGGCTTGCTGAAGTTTCTTGGTCGCAATCATACACTTGAATCGGTAATAAAAGCCGTTGAACTGATAAAGAAGTACAATTTCAATTTAAATCTTGATTTCTTGTATGCAGTCCCGGGTCAGACTGAGGAGATGATACGGAAGGATTTGGATTTCATCAAAATGTTTGATCCTCAACACGTATCCTATTATTCTTTGATAGTTGAGGACCGCACCATCATCAATCATTTGATAAATACTCATAAAGTAGCTGATTTTCCTGACGATTTGGCGAGAGATTTTGCTGACATTATTGACCAGTATTTAGAAGATTTGGGTTATGATAAATATGAAGTTTCCAATTATTGCAAATCAGGGTTTGAATCCAAGCACAATTTGATATATTGGAATGTTGAAGAATATCTTGGCATCGGTTTGAATGCCAGTTCACAATACAATTACATTCGCATGAAAAACCCGAAGAGCATCAAGGAATATATTGCCGGCACCAAGAAAAACGCTCTCAATATGCATCAATTGGAAGATTATAATCCAAAATTAGAACTTTTGTTGCTGGGACTAAGAAAAACTAAAGGTGTAAATTTGGAATACTATAAATCAAGAATTAAAAAAGATGTTTTTGAAGTATATCCGATTTTATCCAAACATCTGGAAAATAAACTATTGGAATTGAAAGATGGCTACTTGAAGTTTACAAAAAATGGTATGTATTTAGCAAATCAAGTTTATATCGATATTATTTAACGGGTCAATAAAATGCTGGAATCATATTTGAAAGAATATCTTTATTATTTAAAAGTTACCAAGAATTTAGCTAAAAATACCATTCTGTCATATGAAAGAGATTTATCGGATTACCTTGACTTTATCAAGCGAAACTATGATATCAGAGACTATAATAACATTTCTGATGAGCATCTGAGGAACTATCTCAAAAGTTTGGCGCGTCGAGAGATCAAAGCTACATCAATTACCAGAAAGATCAGTTCCATCCATAGTTTTCATAAGTATTTGACAACCGAGGATTTGGTTGACAAAGATGTAAGTGAAAGAATCAAAAAACCGAAAACTAAAAAAACTTTACCAACTGTCTTGAATATTCAAGAGATAAACGCTATTATAAATCTTACCTATAAAAATGAAGAGCCATTGGAAATAAGGAACAGAGCGTTGGTTGAGTTAGCTTATGGATCAGGCCTTAGAGTCAGTGAATTGCTGGAATTAAAGATTAGTGACTTACATCTCAACAAAGGTTTGGTGACAGTAGTTGGCAAGGGAAACAAAGAGAGAATCATTCCCCTAAGCGAAGCTTGCGAAAAAGCTTTAAGGGATTATATCGTTAAAGCCAGACTAAAACTGAATCCCAAATCGCAAAACACGTTATTTGTAAACAAGTTCGGAAACAAGTTAAGCCGAGTCGGCTTTTACAAAATAGTACAGACCTTGGCGGAGGAAGCGCATATCGATAAAAAGATATCTCCTCATACTTTCCGCCATACTTTCGCAACTCATTTGTTGGAGAATGGCGCTAATCTAAGATCTGTACAAGAACTTTTGGGACATGAAGACATTATGACGACCGAACACTATACCCATGTCTCCAAGTCTCATTTGAAAGATGTTTATAATGAAGCGCATCCCCGCGCTGATGGAAAAGAGGAAAAATCATGAAATTTAAACGCGTATTTTTAATTGTAATTGATTCGGTGGGAGTCGGAGAAATGCCCGACGCCGATGTTTTTGGCGACAAAGGAGCTAATACGATCGGCAATTTGGCAAAAGCGGTCGGCGGTGTCAACCTACCGGTTTTAAAAACTTTTGGTTATGGGAATTTAACGAAAATTCTAGGTGTTGAACCTGTCATTTATCCGCGCGCAAATACAACCAAAATGGCTGAATTATCCAATGGTAAGGACACGATGACAGGGCATTGGGAATTGATGGGGATTAAGACCGAAGTGCCTTTTAAAACCTTTACCGATACCGGCTTTCCTCAAGATTTGATTGAGGAAATAGAAAAGATTACCGGTAGAAAAGTCGTTGGCAACAAATCAGCCTCAGGCACTGAGATTTTGGTCGAGTTAGGCGAACACCAAATGAAGACCGGCGATTTGATTGTCTATACCAGTGCCGACAGCGTCTTGCAGATAGCGGCTCATGAAGAAATCATTCCTTTGCAGGAATTGTACGACATTTGCGAAAAGGTCAGAAAATTGACTTTGGTAGACAAATGGCGCGTGGGAAGAATAATTGCCAGACCTTATCTGGGAAATCCAAAGGACGGTTTCAAGAGAACGACAAATCGCCATGATTACGCTCTGAGTCCAACTTCAAAAACGGTGTTGAATATCTTGGAAGAATCTAAGTTTGACGTTATTTCCGTAGGTAAAATACGCGACATATTCAATGGTTCCGGTATAACCGAACATTATGGCATAAAGTCGAATCATGACGGAATGAATCGAGTAATCGAACTTACGAATAAGGACTTTACCGGTCTTTGCTTTGCCAATCTGGTAGATTTTGACGCTTTATATGGCCATCGCCGCGATTCAATGGGCTATAAGTTGGCTATGGAGGAATTTGACACTGATTTAGGACGATTACTAAAACACTTGAAAGATGACGACTTATTGATGATTACGGCTGACCATGGTAATGATCCAACCTTCAAAGGTACCGATCACACCAGAGAGTATGTGCCGTTATTCATCTATGCCAAAAACTATAACGGCAAGTTCTTGCCTGAACGAGCTACGTTCGCAGACGTTGGCACAACCATTGCCGATAACTTCAATCTTCCTGGAACTTCAATTGGATGCAGTGTTTTGAGAATTCTTGAATAATAAATTAAAGGAGCTGATTATTCAGCCCCTTATTTGTTAATAAGCAATGGATTTCGTCTAATTTTTCTTGCTAATCTCTTTAGTTCAATCTTTTCTTTTTTGTGTATCTCCTTATCGGTTTTCCTGACGATTAATCTGATACGACGATTGGTTTTAGTCAATTTAACGTAAGGCTTATAAGTGGAAAGAACCTTTTCGAACGATTGGGAGAGGTCTAGGATGTATTTCTTACTTTCGGTCAAGGTTAAGTTGTATTCTCTCGTCAAATTGTCAACTTCGGCCTCATAGAAAGATCTTTTTTCGTTTTGTTGTTGCTGGTACCTGGATTCCAGCATTTGCAATTCCAATTGTTTTTGATAAATTTCGGCTTCCTCTTTTTTTATCAAACCTTCCTTGAGTCTTTTAGCTTCCCCGATGATAATTTCTCTTTCGACATTAAGCTGATCGATATTCTTTTGATATTCATTATCGATGTTATTGATTTCCAATTGGTAGTCTTTGACTATCTTGTCTTTTTCATTTTGAATTTCAATAATGTAGTTTGAAAGCACGTTTTGGTCTAATTCCGGCTGTTCACGATAATAAAGTTTTAAGTATTCATCCAACAAGTCCTTAGTTTTGTTGTCGAGTTCAGCTTCAGCCAATTTTAGTTTGAATTCATACCTTTTCTTCATTCTATCCAAAGTCTCAAAGAAAGTAGGTTCCATTGGGTTCACTTTATTTACCAGATAAACCTTAAGGTATTCATATCGTTCTTTGGCATTATTATAGATGCCTTGCATTTCTTCTATGGTTTCATCTCTCAATGTCATGGCTTCTTCAAGCGCTTCCTCTAAATGGTCGTCGAGATTCTTTAATCTGATCTTGGCATTGTTTATAACCGAATTTTCTTTGATTGTCATTTCGGAATTGTCAATCAAATCAGCATATTGATCCTTAACTTTTTTGAAGTCTTTTTCCAAAGATTTAAGATCTTTTTGATCGGGATTTTGTGAGAGGAGAAGATGATGGGTATAGATTTTTGCCTGATACTCATCAATGATGTCACGCTTGCGTTTCTTGGATTGTGATTCTTGGTTGATGATAATGTCGTTGAAATACTCTCTTTCTTCATCAACGGCGGTAATTATCGCTTGAACTCTTAGCTTGAACTCGTCATTGGCAAGTTTAATTTGCTCTTCCGCAAAACGCATTTGATTTTCATAGGTTTTCAAGACAAATTCATTATGGATTTTAGTCTCATCTTCAACGCGATTTGATTGCATGACCAAAAATCTTTTTTCGTTCTCAAACATGGTACGAAAATGAATTGCGGTGATGTCATATTCTTTTAGTGCTAATTTTATGTCTGATAAAGCTTCGACAAGTTCAATTTCGTGACCTTCCTTACCACGTATGAACTTAATCATCATGTCAGTTATTAAGTTCAAATACTTACGATTTACGCCATTGATTTTCACATCGTGCTTCAGATAAGAGTTTATCGCTTTGTCCAATTTGAAAATATTTTGTTTTTCAATCTTGATATGGTTGGCTGAAAGTGACGTGTCAGCCTTTTTTTCCACAAAGAAGTTTTGGACATCGAGGATATTGCTGATGAGATCGATATCCTGAAGGTATATTTGCCTTTCGACTTCATATATCAATTTAGCTTCAATTTCGTTGATTTGCTGATTTAATTTCAAAGTTTTTATATCATAATTTACATTGATTTTGTGTTCTTTATTTATCTTCAAGGTAGATAGGTAATTTACTTCATCCTTAATGATTTTTGTAGCTTTATCTCCGATTATTTGGGCAAGGAAAGGGTCGACCCTAAGAATATCGAGGTACAGCTTGTAGTATTTTTCCATCTGAAAAATAAGTTTTCTCGACTCTTTTTGGTATTCGAAGAAAATTACTTTTTTGTCTTCCAGAATCGATTTGGTCATCTTTCTCGCTTTTTTTTCAGTTTTGGCGATGATATCTTTATATTTGATGGCAATATTATAAGTTTTGATTAGTTGACCTAAGGACGCCAAGTTCTCGTTTTTAGCCCATACTATCTGTTCTTTAAGGTTTAAAAGACTCTCTTCGACGTGATTGAAGAAATTAGGATCATTAATAATCATGTTGCCTTTGCGTTGTAAAAGTTTATCCAAAACCTTTTGATAAAGACTGAGATATTCTTCGTGTAATATTGATTTGATCTTCGTTTCTTGTGTCATCAGATGCTTCTTAAACAATTTGAATTGTTTTAACTTGTCGGAAATCAAATTCTTGATTTCTTGAGAATTCAAATTTGTTTCGGCAGTGAAAGTCATTTGATTATCTAGATATTCAGCGGTCTCTTGTTGAAAAAAGTCATAAATCTTGTTCAATTGTGAATTCTTGTTCTGCATCAATTGGGCAATACGATCGTTCATTTCAAAGATTTCATTATCAAGAGTCGTGAAAAAATCCATCACTTCTGACTCATATTTTTGAATGATTTTTTCGAAAGTTTTGTTCTTTTCAGCCAAAAACTGATAAAACTCATCCAAATCAATGATATCTTTGGCATAATACATTTTAAATTCGTTGAAGAAATCAAATGACGATTGAAGTAAGGCTTTATTCAAATAATCGAAATTCATCAATTTATCTTGGGCATTCTTGTATTCGAATTCCAGGATATTTTGATTTTGATTTTGAATTTGTTTTTCAGTATTCATGATGATGTTTTGACGATCGATAATGACGGTTTCGCTATGATAGAAGATGCTGTGCTTTAAATCTTTGACTTTATCTTTTAATTCGGTCAAAGATTGTCGACTCTCTTGTAAATTGTTCAAAGTCACTTGATGATGGTTTTTGGCGCGATGAACGATTGATTCAGCGAAACGTTCAAAAAGCGATAACTCTTCTTTCAAAGCGTTATCAATCTTTTCCTTGTAATCATCAAAATTTTCGTAATTAATTTGAATCCGGTCGTCACTCATTCATATCACCTAAGCATTGATGATTCGATCTTGTTTATCCTTTGATTTTTGTTTTTCATCATTGATTATTTCTCTGGATTCAGAACTTTTTAACATCGTTTCCTTAAAGTTGAGCTGGAAGATAGTCAATAAATCCTTATGATAAGTATTTAATTTCTCGAATGACTTATTAATTCTTGAGTCATTGTCGATTAAGAGCCGATTGGCAAACTGTTTGTTTATGTAATCCTGATATGTATCATAGTAACTTTCGTTGATCAAGGTGTATTGTTGCAAAAATTCGTTTTCGAGTTCTTGAATTTCCTTATAGAGTTTCGCATAGTCTTCAGGCAAACGATTTTGAACAGCAATTATTTCCTCGAGAAGTCCAGGTTTTGACATTAATTTGTTGCCTTCAATTTCAGAGAATTTCTTAAGAAGCTCGTCTTGTTTTTCAAGATATAGTTGTTCTTTCTGAGTATCCATGGAAGTCAACAATTCAACTTTTTCCTGTGGAAGCTTATTGATTTTTTCTTCAAGCAGTTTAATGGTTTTGGAGATGTCTTCATCACGCTTGAAGTTGAGTTCATATAGGTATCTGACTTCTTGGTCATATGCATCTGTCATATTTGCTCTAAACTTGGCCAACATATTGACGTAGCGCTTATGTTGATTCGTAAACACTACCCTTTCTTTAGCAATTTCGTCATCTATCAATTTTAGCATTTGCAGCAATTGGCGATCGTTTTGTTTGATGATATCGGTGATTTTTTTCTCCAAGAAAGTCAGGAATTCAGTTGATTGTTCTTTCTCTAGCAGATATTGGTCGTTTATCGCTTTAACACGTTTTTTAAATGTATCGTTAATCTTGTTGGCGTTATCGAACAATAAATCTAATTGTTTTTTTCTTTTGGTCTTAAATTTTATCGCTTGAAAAGCCAGTTCATCATATTCTTGATTAATTATCTCAATGTTTTCTTCAGTTTGAATTTTGGCTTTAGCGACAAAGTCAAGATCATTTTCGGAAATTTTATCGCGAATATATAAGATATTTTTAGTAATATTTGCCATATAGTTCTCAAGAATCTGTACGGCAGAAATGAAGTATTTTTGCAGACTATGATAGAAAACTTTGGTTTTGGTCTTGTCGGTGAATTTGTCAAAAATACTTACAACCAAGAGGTTAAAATCAGTCAATGTTTCTTCATACTTAAGAGTTAAGTCAGTCATTAAATCTGGAATTTGATATTTGTAAGTTTGGTTCAAGGTTATATTAAAAACATAAGTTATCAAAGCGGATATTTCGCTAAAATATCCTCTGGATTTGATAATTGAAGATTCATTGTTTAAAAAATTTTCTTCATTGAATATTAGCAATTTTTTGAGCTTCAAGATATATTCATCAGCCAGAGCATTTAGACTCTCGTTTAAGTCGTTATGTTCGCGATGATACAAACTAGCTGCTTTCATGCAAGCAGAGATCTTTTTGTCCAGTTGTCGCTTCAACTGTTTTTGCAACGCCAAACGATTCTTTTCAACAATGGTCAGATAGGTCCAGTTATTATTGCTTTTGGATAAGTATTGTTTAAAGGCCGCAGTAGTGGTGTTGTTGGTGTTGATCAATTTCTGCATGTGGTGGATAAAATCAATAACAGAGTCGGAACTAATTTTATCTTTTTTTAATTCTTTGTTCCTAATGTCAAAAAACTTGTTGGCATATGCGAAATTAGTGGTTTTAACTTGTTTGATTATTTCCAATTTTGCGATTTTGTACATCAGGTAAGACATTTGATTTTGTTGCTTGAAGAAGGCTTCTTGCTGGGAAATCAGTTTGTCGAAACCAAGTTTATGAATGCTTTCTTCCTCTTTGGTCAGATTCAACATGTACTGCAGGTGTTCAGCACCTAGTTCTTTATTTTTGTTAAGTTCAAGAACATCATTGTTAATTTTCAGTAGACCCTCTTTGTACCTAGTTTTAATTTGAATAGATTCGATATTTTTATTATGCTGATACATGGCGAAGAATTCGTCATTTTCCAAGGAAGCCAGATACTTCTGGTAGTCGCCCAAGATTTCCAATGCATCTATTTTTTTCCTGATATCAGCTACTGCCAGTCTATTGCTAGATTCCAAAGTAACGATTTTATAAGAAACATCATCAATTTTTGCGATTAAACGAGTCAGATTACCCGTAACTTCGTTGATGCGGACCATCATATTGATTTTGTAATCTTCATATGCTTTAGAGGTGGTAGTGATGAAATTGTTTTTTGTATCCAAAAATTCTTGGTGGAAGTCAATAAGACCGTTAAGCAAACGGTCGAGTTCATCAAAGCCTTGGTTGAGATAAAAGGCGAAATTGGAATATGTATCAATTGAATTCTGTAAAAAGGTTATCGGCACGGAATAAGCGAGCTTTATTTCTTCACTTCGTTTAAAAGAATCAATCTTGATTTTTTTAATTTCCTGTTGATATTTTCTGATAGTGAAATTTGTCAGAGTGGTATTTCTGTGCAATAAATATTCAGCTTTTTTTTCGATTATTTGTTTTTGAAGAATATATTTTTTTAAGTTTGAATCATCATGTTCATCATGAGCCTTAATAATCAATTGATAAACTCTGGTAAGAGATGATTCCAAATCCGCTTTTACTTTTGCTTCAAAGTTTATTTTTTGGGTATTCAACTCTCGGATTTGAACAACATATTTTTTGATCATCTGTTGATTCAATTCCGAATGTGGTTGTTGTTTGTTTTTGGAAATCTTTTTGATATTTTCTCTTTGAAGTTCAAGATTATTGGAATTTTCCTTAAATAAGCTAATAATGCCAATTTGAGTGCCGCGGAGGTGTTCCAATGATTTTAAAACAGTCTGGGTTAGTTCCTTGGAGTCGCTGATATTGGTTTCTTTGAGAGAGTCATTAAGTGAATCAAGCGCATTTTTAGCCTTTTCCATGGTGTTGAGCAAATCATTGGCCAAGAAGTTGTTGACATCCTGATAGTACTCTTTCAAACTATCATTCTTTTTTGTCTCTTGTTCAATGAATCGATAGTGGACATCGACCGATTCATCAATTTCCTTTTCGCTTTCACGAACCAATTCCAAATATTTATTTAAAGCTTCCTGTTTTCTTTCTTCAAATTGATTTAAGACATCCTGATAAAGTTTATTTTCTTCGTCAAGTAAACTTTGAAAGTCTTTATTGTTAAGAGACAATTCATTTGCCAGTAATTCAAAACGTTCTCGAAAATCTTCGTCGATTAAAGCGATTCGTTTTTGGTGTTCGTCTTCTTCAAAAAGATACTTGTTGAGATGTAAATTTTGATCAGCTTCATATTCGATTTCAATCTGTTTTAACAAGTTTTCATAGGTGATTTTTTCATTATTAAAAGCCCGTTTCAACTCATCTAAACGGGTTTGATATTCTGTTTGAAGTTGGGTGAAACTGGTGAAGTAATTTTGTAAGATATCGCGTTTCTTTGCCATTTAATCACTCCGTTACTTACTTCATTTTTAATTATATTATAATAGACTCCTTTATTCAACACATTATCTAGAAATAAAAAGTGATTTTTACCTAAAGTTTGGTATAATATATTTGAGGTGGAGCTATGGATGAAAGAATTATCAGCAATAATCTATTGATAGATGATGAAGTGGATGTAACGCTAAGACCTAAAAGTTTTGGTGAATACATTGGTCAAAAAGACGTCAAAGAAATGGTCGAAATAGCTGTAAAAGCGGCTAAAATGCGCAACGAATCTTTGGATCACGTTCTTTTGTACGGACCTCCCGGATTAGGAAAAACCACTTTGGCTCAAGTGATTGCCAATGAGTTAGGCGTAAATATCAAATCATTGAGTGGACCGACCATTGAACGCACTGGCGACCTTGCGGCGATATTGACTTCTTTGGAACCTGGAGATGTCTTATTTATCGATGAAATACACCGCTTACCAAAAATTGTCGAAGAAATACTTTACTCTTCTATGGAGGATTATGTGATTGACATCGTTGTTGGAAAAGATTCCGGCGCAAAGTCCATAAGGGTTGATTTGGCGCCATTTACACTGATTGGAGCAACCACCAGATTCGGGGATTTGACGGGACCACTTCGCGACCGTTTTGGTATTGTTCACAAATTGGAATTCTATTCTGATGACGAACTGGAAATAATCTGCCAACGCACTGCCAAGATATATGAATGTCAAACCGAACCACAGGCAATAGTTGAACTAGCCAAAAGAAGTCGTGGGACACCAAGAATAGTAAATCGTTTATTTAGGAGAGTCAGGGATTTTGCGGATATCTTAAGTGATGGCTTAATCACGCTTGATGTTACTAAAACCGCCTTGCAAAAATTGAAAATTGATGAGTTGGGACTAGATAACAAGGACCGCGAATATTTGTTGGGAATTATAGAAAAATATCATGGCGGCCCAGTAGGATTGGATACCATTGCGACATCGATAAGTGAAGATGCCGGGACTTTGGAAGACGTCTATGAACCGTTTTTAATTCAAAAAGGTTTTATCAGTCGGACACCACGAGGACGGGTTGTTACTGAAAAAGCATACCGACATCTTAAAAAATCTTATCAAGGAAGTTTGTTTTGATGAAAACGAAAGACTTTGATTACTACCTACCGGAAGAGTTAATTGCTCAAACGCCTCTTGCAATTCGCAGTGATTCACGTCTTTTGGTTACACATCGTGACAGCCTTCAATTAAAACATGATATTTTTCGAAATATCGGTGACTATATAAAACCAGGCAGTGTTTTGATTTTGAACAATACAAAAGTCATACCTGCTCGTTTGCACGGCACAAAAATTGATACCCAAGCCAACATCGAAGTATTACTGCTGAATCAATATGGTCTAAACAAATGGGAAACATTGGTTAAACCGGCAAAAAGAGTAAAAGTCGGAACTACCGTTTCTTTTGGAGAAGGCCTACTCAAGTTGATTTGCACGGAAGAACTCGAAGAAGGAATTAGGCATTTTGATTTGGTTTATGAAGGCGATTTAGAATCTATACTTGAGCAATTAGGCGAAATGCCATTGCCGCCATACATTCATGAAAAATTAGAGGATCAAAGCCGCTACCAAACCGTTTATTCGAAAATTAACGGTAGCGCCGCCAGCCCTACAGCTGGATTACATTTCACCAATGAATTACTCGCTGAACTTAAGGAAAAAGGCGTAATCATTGAATATATTACGCTTCATGTAGGATTGGGTACTTTCAGACCGGTAGTGGTCGATGATGTTTTAAATCATAAAATGCATTCTGAATTTTACTCAATAAGTCAAAGCACCGCCAATATTTTAAACGCTGCAAAAAAAGATAAACGAGAAATATTCGCTGTTGGTACGACAACGGTTAGAACCCTAGAAACCGTTTATAACAAGTTTGGAGAGTTTCATGAATCGTCTGGTTTTACGGACATTTTCATCTATCCCGGTTATGAATTCAAGGCAATAGATAATCTAATAACAAATTTCCATTTACCAAAATCGACGTTGATGATGTTAGTTTCTGCTTTTGCGACAAAAGAAATTGTCATGAACGCCTACCATGAAGCGATTGATAAGAAGTATCGATTTTTCTCTTTTGGAGATTCAATGTTAATAAAAAAATAAACGGCTAATCATAGCCGTTTTATTCTTCAATAGGTTTTATTTTCTTTGCCAAATATATAAATGGTGTATCAAGTAAAGCCACAATAACTTTTATTGCATATGTGGACAGCATGAGTCCGAGCAAAATCTCATTACTTACGACTCCATAAAAAGCAATTGGTACGAATATTGAAGTATCGATAGCTTGCGATATTATTGTTGATACGTTGTTTCTAATCCACAAAAATTTATTTTCAGGTAGCTTCCTCTTTATTTTATCAAATGCATAAACATCGACAAATTGGGAAACGATGAAAGCTGAAAGGCTAGCAAACAAAATCCTTGGCATAAAACCAAAAATTGTCAATAATGATTCTTGTGCCCAATCTTCAGGGTGAGGATTGAAGTTAATGGCTATTGTCATAATGATGACAGTTATGATCATCACTGCGAAACCGATAAAAACAGCTTTCTTTGCTTGATTTTTACCATAAATTTCATTTAGAACATCAGTGCCCAAAAAAATAGTTCCATACATGATATTGCCGAGATTGGCTTCAAGGCCAAAAAGAAAGATTAGTTTTGTCACTTGGATGTTTGCCAAGATTGTCGCAAGAACAATCCAAACAAAAATCCCCAAACGACCAAAAAACTTATAAACCAATAAAAATAGAGTAAAATTCACTAGCGCAAAAATTACCCATAACAACTCATTTGACATAAATTCCTCCTAGTTTTGTTGACGCAGGATGGTTGCGAACTGCGAATCTTTAATATTATAACATTATATTCGTAAAAAACAATATTTGGTTTGATTAAATAAGGAAAATTGTGTAAAATATAAGAGGAAATTTAAGGAGGTTTATTATGGAAAGAAAAGTTTTAGTAGAAGTTTCAGCAAGACACGTTCATGTCTCGAAGGAACATTTAGATATTCTCTTCGGTAAAGATTATGAATTGACTGTTAAAAAATATTTATCACAACCAGGTCAATATGCGGCCAATGAAAGAGTAGATGTAATCGGCCCAAAAAAGGAATTAAAAAATGTCTCTATTCTCGGACCAGTAAGAAAAACAACCCAAGTAGAAGTTTCTTTGACTGATGCGCGTTCGATTGGCGTCATAGCTCCAATCAGAGAAAGCGGCGATACAAAACAAAGCGCATCATGTAAACTGGTTGGTCCAAAAGGTGAAGTGGAATTGCATGAAGGTGTAATCGTTGCCAAAAGACACATTCATTTGACGCCAGAAGATGCAGTAAAATTCAATGTGAAAGATAAACAAGTTGTTTCTGTAAAAATAGATACAGATGGCAGATCAACTATTTTTGGTGATGTAGTAATTAGGGTTAGAGAAGATTTCGCATCAGCTATGCATATTGATACGGATGAAGGTAATGCCGTTGGCATGAATGGCGATGTTTACGGTACGATAATTTAAATATGGCAATTAGATTTGAACTGATTCATCAAGACAAGACTACCGGTGCTAGATATGGAATTTTGCATACACCTCATGGCAGTTATGAAACGCCAATTTTCATGCCTGTAGGGACGCAAGCGACCGTAAAAACCCTGGATGTTCAAGAAATAAAGGAAGTTAGCCAAGGATTAATCCTTGGCAATACCTATCACCTATGGCTACAGCCAGGTGATGAGATAATTAAAAACCATGGAGGAATCCGTGGTTTTATGAATTGGGATGGAGCACTATTAACTGATTCAGGCGGTTTCCAAGTTTTTTCGTTGTCCAAAATCAGAAAAATCACCGAAGATGGTGTTACTTTTAGACATCATCTTAATGGTTCTCAACTCCACCTAACTCCTGAAGACAGCATTAGGATTCAAAATAATCTCGGTGCAGACATCATCATGAGTTTCGATGAATGCCCTCCGTTCCATTCGCCTTATGAATATCATAAGGAATCATTGGAAAGGACGCTTAGATGGGCAAAAAGAGGAAAGGATGTTCATTCCCGTCCTAACGAACAAGCATTATTCGGAATTGTTCAAGGTGGTCCTTATAAAGAGTTAAGAAAGCACTCGATTGACGAACTTAAAAAAATCGATTTTCCCGGGTATTCAATTGGTGGTTTGAGTGTTGGCGAAACCAAAGAGGAAATGTATGACATTCTCAAATTCTTGAAAACCGAAATGCCTGAAGATAAACCAAGGTATTTGATGGGTGTCGGGTCACCTGATGATATTGTCCACGGCGTTGAAAACGGCATCGACATGTTTGATTGCGTTTTACCGACGAGAATAGCCCGACATGGAACTGCCATGACTTCAATCGGAAAAGTCGTCATTAAGAACAAGACCTATGAAAATGACTTTGGACCATTGGATCCAAACTGTGATTGCAAGGTTTGCAAAAACTACACTAGAAGTTATTTGCGCCACCTTTTTAAGGCAAAAGAAATACTTGGTTTACGATTGGTGACATATCACAATCTTTATTATTTAAAAACCTTGATGAAAGACATCCGCGAGGCGATAAAACAAGATCGTTTCGCTGAATTTAAGGAAAAACTCATAGTCGACTATTTCGATTAGATTTTGTGTTTCTTTTGATAATTATATTTATTATTTAACTTTTTTATGATAAGATAAGTGTAAGATCATTAATTGGGGGTACCAAATGTTTAATATTGACGATAAATTCAACCAAAAGCCGACAATTAAAGTGGTTGGTATTGGTGGCGGCGGTGGCTCAGCCATCAATCGAATGATTGAAAATGAAGTTCCTGGAGTCGAATTCGTAGCTATGAATACCGATGCCCAAGTGTTAAGGCTTTCCAAAGCGGACGTAAGATTGCAATTGGGGAAAACTTTAACTAGAGGGTTAGGGGCTGGTGCCAATCCAGAGGTTGGACGTCAGGCAGCGCTTGAAAGCGAAGACGAAATTAGGGATATTTTAGCAGAAACCGATATGGTGTTCATCACCGCAGGTATGGGTGGCGGAACCGGAACCGGAGCGAGCCCAGTAGTTGCAAAAATAGCTCGTGAAATGGGCTGTTTAACCATAGGCATAGTTACAAAACCTTTCGGCTTCGAAGGCAAAAAAAGAATGGCTGTCGCTCTTGAAGGTCTGGAACAACTTAAACCTTATGTCGATACCTTGATTGTTATCCCGAATGATAAATTATTCTATATCGTTGACAGAAACACTTCATATTTGGATGCTTTCAGAGAAGCTGATAAAGTCCTTCGTCAAGGTGTTCAAGGTATCACGGAAATCATCGCAATGCCGGGCGTTGTCAACGTCGACTTTGCCGATGTCAAAACTGTCATGAAAGATAAAGGAACTGCTTTGATGGGAATCGGGGTTGCTGAAGGACCTAATCGGGCAATAGAAGCTGCTCGTGAAGCCATCAGATCGCCTTTACTTGAAACTTCAATCAACGGCGCAACCGACGCAATTGTTAATATCACCTCTAATTATCAGGCTTCGCTTTATGAAATTGATGAAATAATTGCTGAAGTCCATAAAGCTTCAACAACTGACATCAACGTTATTTACGGTTCGGCAATCAATTCGGATTTAGGTGACGAATTGGTGGTTACCGTTATCGCAACCGGCTTTTCTCAAGATCCGGTTTTCAAAGATGACGTACTTCCACCAAAGCCTACTACAACACATACAGAAAAGCCAAAAGAAGAAGTGGAAATTGACATTCCAGAAAAGAAACATGGTAAATTTTTCAAGAAAAACAAGAAAAAAGAAGCTTTAGAAAAACAAAAACCGGAAGAAGAAGAAAAAGACGACATCAAAATCCCTTCCTGGTTAAAGGATAGATTCAACAAATAAGACTGGATTTCCAGTCTTTTTTTATATTTTATATTTGGCTTTTTAATTGTAATTTAAGACATTAAATGTTACAATTTTTATAGCAAAGGAGGTGTAATTCATGGAAGACTTCGAAAAAGAACTTCAAGCGGAAAACGATATAATTCTGATATTGAATGAAGAAGAAAATCCTAACGTTCTAAAAGAAAAACTCGATGGTTATCACGATTATGAAATCGCAAAATCCCTATTGATGATGGATGGAAATCTCAGAAAGAAGTTATTTAATATTCTCCCCATCCGAAAACTCACTGAAGTCTTTGAAGAATTGGACCCCGAAGACGCTTTTTCTATTTTGCAAGAAACAAGTCTGTCTGTTATTGTCAGAATTTTCCGAGAAATGGAAACAGACGATTTGGTCGACATCATTTCCGCTATTGACGACAAGGATGACAGAATTACTTACTTGTCGTTGATTGACGTCAACAAACGCTTGACAATCAAATCTTTGCTAGATTTTGAGCAGGGGTTGGTAGGTTCAATCATGAACAATGATTTTATCGCGATAAATAAGAGTTATACGGTAAAAAAAGCGATAAAGACAGTCGTCAACCTAGCACCGGAAATTGAATTTATCCATAACATCTATATCACTGACGAAGCCGGGGTTTTGGAAGGCGCGATGTCCTTGAAAGAATTGATTAGCGCTGGTTATGACCAAAGTCAAATCATCGAGGACTTGATGAGCACCAATTTGAAATATATTACTCCTTCAACCCCAGTCGAAGAAGCGATAGAGATAATGAGGAACTATGACTTCTTATTGTTGCCAGTTGTAGATAAAAATCAGAAACTAATTGGAATAGTCTCCTTTGACGATATCTTGGAAACTCTAACCGAAGAATCAGCCGAAGATTATTCCAGTTTGGCCGGTTTGAGTGACGTTGATGTCGATGAAAAAGAGACAGTGATCTCGACTATAAAAAAACGCCTTCCTTGGTTAATTATTTTGCTATTTATCAATCTATTAACCTCTACTATAATCACCGGTTATGAAGAACAGTTGCAACTATTGCCGACACTTGCCGTTTTCATGCCATTAATTTTAAATATGGCCGGAAATTCAGGAACTCAAAGTTTAGGAATAATAATTAGGCTATTCGCAACCAATCAACTCAATCATAAAAAATCAATTTTGCGTCATCTTCTAATTGAATTCTTGACCGGACTAGTCAATGGTTTTGTCATTGCCATCGGCCTTTTTGTGATGGTGATTATCTTTAATCTGATTAGAGGACAGGATATAGTCAACGGCTTGAATTTTGCTTTTGTTGTCGCCCTATCAATCAATATTGCCTTGATAGTGGCAACACTTGCTGGCGCAATAGTGCCATTGATGATAAATAGCCTAAAAATAGATCCTGCGGTAGCATCCGGACCTTTTATAACCACTATTAACGATATTTTTTCCTTGCTGATCTATTTTGGTTTGGCAAGTCTATTAATCACGTCTTTGGTATAAGGAGGATCATTTCATGGAAGAATTAATTGAAAATGTAAATGATTATGAAAATGAAATAGAAAACCTTATCCTCAAGAATATTGACAATCCTAATCTGGAAACTTTGTTGGAAGAGTTCCATTTTTATGATATTTCTCTAGTTTTAATTGAGCAGGACGACGAAATAATCAAAACTTTCTTTAAGACCGTCTCAAATGACTACGCTTCAGAAATCTTCGAATATCTTGATGAAGCCGAAGCAAAACACATTGTTAACGTCATCGGCGACAATCTAGCAGCGAGAATCATTCATGAAATGGACTTGGATGATGCCGTCGATCTCTTAAAAAATCTTGAAAAAACCGGCATGAGGATTTTAAGGCAAATCAGTCCTGAAAGACGTAAAGAATTATTGCAGATAATGCTTTATGATGAGGATGAAATCGGGGCCTACCTAACCGATAGCTTTATATTGTTAAATGCCGATTTATCTGTCAAGGAAGCAATGAAAGTTGTGACTAACAAAGCACATGAAGTCGACTATATTTCCATTATTTACTGTGTTGACGCTAATGGAGTTTTATTGGGATATATTAAACTAAAGGACTTGATTATAGCCAGGGCTAATGAAATCCTTCGTGACATCATAAAAGAGCGTTTTCCAAAAGTGTACCCTTCTGATGACAAGGAATATGTCGCTAAATTGATGCAGGATACATCTGAATCTTCGATACCGGTCATCAATGAAGAAGGAAAAATCGAAGGCATCATCACCCATGACGATATCATGGATATCATATCCTTGGCCGCAGAAGAAGACTACACCAAGTTTGCCGGATTGGGTGAAGTGGATATTGACATCGAAACTATAACTTTAAGGAAATCGGTCAAGGCCAGGTTGCCCTGGTTGACCATATTGCTTTTTCTCAGTATGATTACTTCAATTATTCTTTCGTTATTCGAAGGTAGTTTCACAGGCAGCGACAATGCTAAAATCCTCGCTGCGAGGCTTGCAGTATACCTACCATTGATTCTTGACATGAGTGGCAATACCGGAACCCAGAGTTTGGCAGTCATGATTAGGTACTTGACTAAAAATCAAGAGCAAGAAAAAAGGAAAATCAAAAAGCATTTGTTTCGTGAATTTCAAACCGGTATCTTTCAAGGGCTTTTGATGGGACTATTGGTTATGGGGATGATTATTTCTTCCACTTACATTACTTATAATGAAATCAGCGAAAAAAATTTGATTTATGCAATCGTAACCTCGACGTCCATCTGTCTAGCCTTGATTATCTCTACGACATTGGGAGCGATCATCCCCTTCATCATGGATAGATTCAGAATTGACCCTGCAGTTGCATCCGGTCCATTCATCACCACAATTTCCGACATCATTACTCTAACGGTTTATTACTCAATCAGTTTATTAATATTATTGCCAATATTTTAGGAGGAGCAAATTATGAATTTGACAGGTAAACAAAAAGCAAATCTACGCAGACTGGCAAATGACAAGCCAATCATGTTTCAAATTGGACAGTCCGGTCTGACTGACATCATTATCAGCAATATTCTCGATTATCTAAAAAAACATGAAATCGGCAGGATTTCAGTGCTTAAGTCGGCACCGGAAGATATTACTGACATCATTAGAGTTCTCGGCGAAAACGATATTTATGTCATTTACCGGATTGGTAGGGTACTATTGCTTTATAAAGAAAATAAAGAATTGAAGAACAGGATTAGCATATGATGAAGATTTTACTGACAAACGACGACGGCTATAATAGCGAAGGCATAACTTTGCTATATCAAGAACTCAAGAATTATGGCGAAGTTTTATTGGTTGCGCCACACCATCACATGTCTGGAGCTTCAGTATCCCGTGTTTTTTGGACCAAAGTTAAAGTTCACAAACATGAAGACAATATTTATTCGATTGAAGGCACACCGGCAGACGCCGTTTCTTTAGCTTTACATGGATTGAACTATCGGCCTGATGTTGTAATATCGGGAATCAACAACGGTTTAAATGTCGGAGCCGATACCGTATACTCAGGTACGGTTGGCGCTTGTATGGAAGCTTTGAAGGCTAAGATACCCGCGATAGCCTTGTCTATGGATTTCAACCATTTTAAACAAGGAAAAAAAGACCTGAAAAAAGTCCTGGATTTTATTTTTGATAATAATCTGATATCGGATAAGTATTTGCTAAACGTCAATTTCGTTGCCAAAGACTTCAACAAGTCCAAAGGCATCATGATTACAGATCTTGGTTTTAGACCGACGGAACACTATTATGTCAGCGATGGTGATTACTACCTGACCAAACGCAACTTTGCCAATTTCAAATTTCAACCTGAAACTGATTTGTATGCGGTCAATAATGGCTATATCTCAATCACTCCTCTGAAATTTGCCAATCAGACGGAATTTGGCTTGAAAGAATTAAGAAAAAAGGTGAACAATATTGGTGAAAACTAATTTGACTTTTTTGCTGGTTTACTTAGTTAACATGATTGTGGTTTTGGTTTTGATTGCTTTTGTCGTGGAAAGCACCCTACTCAAAATCCTTTTAGGCATCTATCTGATCGCATTTTCTACAGTTGTGTCATTTATTACAAGAGATAAGTCGAGGTAGTTTATCATGATCAATGAAGAGATTTTACCGATATTAAAAGCAGAAACCTCCGGTTTAACCATTGTCGCAGCTACAAAATACGGCGATGAAACCGATATTTTGACCTTGATCAATCAAGGTATCAATGATATTGGCGAAAACCGAGTTGACGCATTCTTGAAAAAATATGATAATTTGCATGATTTAAACATCACTTGGCATTTTATCGGCCACTTGCAATCGAAGAAAGTCAAGTCCGTCATCAACAAAATCGATTATCTACACTCTCTCGACCGTATGAGTTTGGTTGAAGAAATCCAAAAATATCGAAATCTTCCGCTTTATTGCTTTATAGAAGTCAATATTGCCGAAGAAACGAATAAATATGGCCTAAAATATGAAGAAGTTCTATCTTTCTATCGAAATCTGGAAAGTTATGATAAAATAAAAGTAATCGGTTTGATGGGAATGGCCTCCTTTAGTAACGATGAAACTTTAATTGCCAGTCAGTTTCAAAAATTAAAACAACTGAAAAAAGAAATTTTCGACCTGACAGGAAATGATCTTCCCTATCTGTCAATGGGAATGTCGAATGACTATAAGATTGCGATCGCCAATGGCGCCACCCATCTCAGATTAGGGTCAATCTTGTTTAGAAAAGAGGAATAAAATATGGGTTTATTCAGTAAAAATAAAATCACACCAACTAACGTTGATTTTGAGGACTTGACTTTCGTCAAGGTCAATGACAATAAGGACGTCTATAAATATGCGGAAATTATCATGCATAGAATGCCGATAGTCCTTAATTTCACTGATTGCCTTATTTCTGAAGCCAATGAAGTGTTAATGTTCTTGACCGGTGTTTTATACGCTTGCGACGGTGAAATCGTCAAAATCAAGGACAAAATTTATCTGATGGCACAAAAAAGCGATTTGTTGGGACCGACGCTTTCAAGATTCATCAACGAGTATAGGGCACAATAGATAGATGCAAATATTTCTGACGATAGCCTATTATGTGCTGACCGCATATTTTTATGCGATGATAATTTGGATCTTGCTGGGATGGACATCGATTAGAAATACTAATTTTTATTACCATCTAGATAAAATTGTAAGTCCTTACTTGGGTATTTTTCGTGGCTGGTTTGTCATTTCCAGTATTGATTTTGGACCAATGATTGGTCTAATCCTCTATCAAATGGTTTTAGGTGTGGTCTCTAGAGCGATATAAAGTAATTAATACTTGAAAAAAAGTGAATAATTGTGTATAATTGCTAAAGATAATCGATGAATAGGATAAGATTATGAATATTTACTTTGTAGAGAGCTGGCGTAAGGTGAAAGCCAGTAAGGAAATTTCATGATTATCACCTATGAGAGAACTGTCGATAATGTAGACAGTTACGTAAGTCAGGCGTTAACTACTTAAAAAGAAGAGCCGGCATTTTTTGCCGGAACTAAGGTGGTACCGCGGAAATTTCGTCCTTAATCATGTGATTAAGGACTTTTTTTTATTTAAAAAGGGAGAGATGATTTATGGAAGAGAAAAATTTCAAAGACAGTTTGTTGATGCCTGTAACAGAATTTCAGATGCGTGGCAATTTGGGTGTCAATGAACCGACAATTCAGGAAAAATGGGAAAAAATGGATTTGTACAACAAGGTGATGGAAAAAAACAACGGCCGTCCAAGTTATATTTTACATGACGGTCCACCTTATGCGAACGGCTCGATTCATGCCGGGCATGCGCTAAATAAAATTCTCAAGGATTTCGTTATCCGTTATAAAAACATGTCTGGATTCAAAGCGCCTTATCTTCCGGGCTGGGACACCCATGGACTACCGATCGAAAATGCTTTGTCCAAGAACAAGAAAGTCAATCGCAAAGAAATCGAATTGTCCAAATTCCGTGAATTATGCAGCGAATACGCTTTGGAACAAATCAATATTCAAAGAACTCAATTCAAAAGATTGGGTATTTTGGGTTTATGGGATGAACCATACATCACTTTAAATAAAGAATACGAGGCTTCTCAAGTAAGAGTATTTGGTGAAATGGTAAAAAAAGGTTTGATTTACAAAGGACTTAAACCGGTCTATTGGTCTCCTTCATCAGAGACAGCGCTAGCTGAAGCGGAAATCGAATATAAGGATATCATATCTCCTTCCATCTATGTAGCGATGCCTGCAGTCGACACCTTGAACAAACTGCCTAAAAACACATATTTTTTGATTTGGACGACAACACCATGGACAATACCGGCCAACCTGGCAATTGCTGCCGGTTCCGACATCGAATACGTGTTAATTAAACATAAAAATAACAATTATGTTGTCAGCAAGGACCTTTTGCCGAAATTGAATGACCTTCTCGGTTGGCATAATCCTGCTTCTCTGCAAAATATCTTCGGTTGGGAATTGGAGGGGATGACCTATAAGCATCCACTTTACAACCGAATTTCCCCGGTGATCCTCTCGGAACATGTAACTGTGGAAGATGGCTCCGGACTTGTTCATATCGCTCCGGGACACGGTGAAGAAGACTTCGTCGTCGGCCAAAAATATAATCTCGATGTTTATTGCCCGGTCGATTCAAGAGGATTGATGACGGAAGAAGCGGGCGAAAGATTTGCCGGATTATATGTAGACGATTGCAATGAAGAAGTTATTAAAGCCTTATTTGAAGGTGGATTTTTGTTGGGAAGATTTGATTTTTCCCACTCCTATCCACATGACTGGCGAACGGGAAAACCGGTAATATTTCGTGCTACTTCTCAATGGTTTGCGTCAATTGAGAAACTAAAAGATTCGATCTTAAGAGAAATCCAGACAATCAAGTGGTACCCGTCTTGGGGTGATGTCAGATTGAGCAACATGATAAAAGACCGGGGCAGCTGGTGTATCTCCAGACAAAGAACCTGGGGTGTCCCAATTCCTGCCTTTTATACCGAAAAAGATACGGCTATATTAGATCCAGATGTAATAGATTATGTCGCTGACATCTTCGAACAGGAAGGATCAAACGCTTGGTTTATTCGTGATAGTAAAGAATTATTGCCGCCGGGATACACCCATCCGGATTCGCCTAATGGCATTTTCAGGAAAGAAACCGACATTATGGATGTCTGGTTCGATTCTGGATCATCTCATCATGGCGCAATGAAAGATCTCGGATATGGATATCCGGCAGATCTTTATATTGAAGGTTCGGATCAATACCGCGGATGGTTCAATTCCAGTTTGATTACCGGAGTGGCAACCGAAGGAAAATCACCATATAAAACCCTGGTTTCTCATGGTTTCGTTCTTGACGGTGAAGGCAGAAAAATGTCCAAATCAGAAGGAAACGTCGTCGATCCGAACAAGATTGCCAATAGCATGGGAGCGGATATCTTCCGCCTTTGGACGGCTTCTGTGGATTATCAGGCTGATGTAAGGTTATCGGATAATCTAATCAAGCAAGTTTCAGAATCTTATCGTAAAATCAGAAATACCATGAAATTTTTATTGGGTAACATCTTTGATTACAACGACCAAGTCAATAAAGTCGATTTCGACAAACTGAATGACGTCGATAAATATGTATTGATAAAGAACAATAATTTAATCAAGGAAGTATTGGAAGCTTATTCCGATTTTAAATTCGACGTAGTCTACCGTAAAGTAACAAATTACGTCAACTTTATTTCCTCATTCTATCTTGATTTTGCCAAAGACATTCTCTATATCGAAAAGGCAGACTCCCTGTCAAGAAGAAGTATCCAGACTGTAATTTACAAGATTTTGGATACCTTGCTCAAATTGTTGACACCAATCTTGCCGCATACAACCTCGGAAGCTTATTCCTTTGTGCCCGACAAACAAGCAGAAGACATCTATCTGTTGGATATGCCGGAAATCGAAAACTTGGACAACGAATTAGAACAAGCTTTCGATGAATTCATGGAACTTCGCGAAGATGTCTTGAAAGCTCTGGAAAATGCCCGTAATGAAAAAGTTATCGGCAAGAGTTTAAATGCTAGAGTCGTGATTTATCCAAAAGCGAAAATTGAAAACACCTTAAAGAAAATCAAAGTCAATTTGGCGCAAATCTTCATTGTTTCCCGCTTTGAAATCGCTAAAGACGGATTTGGTGCCTATAAAGGTACAGACGTATCAATCGATGTCTTCAAAGCTGAAGGTCTCACTTGCGAAAGATGTTGGCAAGTCGTGCATGAAGTAAACGCTGACGGACTCTGTCGCCGTTGCGAAGAAGTAGTATCAGAATAAAGAGATGAATAAGCCGATTGACTCGGCTTATTTTGTCCTTAGTCATTTGACAGTTTCGGCAAAAATGAGTATAATTTTTAGTATAAATATCAGGAGGATTATTATGAATTTAAATAAATTGATTGACCATACCTATCTTAAAGCTTATGGCACAAAAAAGGAAATCGACCAACTGTTGGAAGAAGCCATCAAATATGATTTTAAGAGCGTTTGCGTCAATCCGACATTTGTGAAATATTGCAGCGAAAAATTAGCTGGAACCGATGTTTTGACCTGCACAGTAATTGGGTTTCCTTTAGGAGCCAACACCACCGAAACCAAGGTTTTTGAAACTCTCAATGCCATAAATAACGGCGCTGACGAGATCGATATGGTTATCAATATCGGCAAGATGAAGGAAAAAGATTATTCTTATGTGGAAAATGAAATCAATCAAGTAGTCAAAGCTGCAGGCGATAAATTGGTTAAGGTAATTATCGAAATTTGTTACCTTGATGAAGAAGAAATCAAAAAAGCCAGCGAAATAGTGGGAAGAACCAAAGCGATTTTCATCAAGACTTCTACAGGATTCGGTACCTCTGGAGCGACAAAAGAAGCGGTAAGAATCATGAAGGAGTTCACCAATGGCAAGGAAGTAAAAGCTGCCGGAGGTGTAAGGACAAAAGCTGATTTGCAGGATATGGTTGAGGCTGGAGCGACAAGAATTGGGACTTCCAATGGCGTCAGCTTGATGAATGATCAAGAAGGGTCCGGCTACTGATGCAAGAAATTCAAAATCAAGTTTTACTTGAATCAAAACGCCTGATTAAAGCTTTCAATCCTATTAGATTCTTGTTTTATTTTGGCATAACCGTCACTTTTGCCCTGCTTGCTTTTCATTTCGCCGAATTGTTGGATACCGTGACTTTGATAATCATCATCGTTTTGGCAACGGTTTATGCCTTGGTAAGAGATTTGATAATTTCTCGGTTTTCTAACAAACTAATGGATCAATTCTATAACCATTTAGCTGCTAAAGAACCTGATATGGATCTTTATATTCCTGTTTTGGAAAAAAATTTCCAAGGATATTTTTTAAAGAAAACCGCCATATATTTTATCGGCAACGAAATGTTCATGGAAGCGTTCAATCAACCCAAAAGCAAGAAAGAACGTCAACAGAGCCTGCAAATCAAATATGGCAAAGATTTTTCAATTACCTTGATGTATCAGGACAAAGCCAAGAAAACGCAACTTTGCCAAGGAACTTTGATGGGAACTCCATATCGTTTCGCCATCATTAATAACGATATGATCGTTAAAAAAATATCAAGAAGAATAAAAGGAGAGAAATAATGTCGACACCTCATATAAACGCTGAAAAGGACCAAATCGCAAAAGTCGTACTCATGCCAGGCGATCCATTACGCGCCAAATACATAGCTGATACCTTTTTAGAGAATGTGACTCAATTTAACTCGGTCAGAAATATGTTTGGCTATACAGGTTATTACAAGGGAAGAAAAATTTCCGTCATGGGTTCGGGAATGGGAATGCCTTCCATAGGAATTTACTCCTATGAATTGTATAAATTTTTCGACGTAGAAACAATTATCAGAATCGGTTCCTGCGGTGCATATACTGAAGAACTTAGTCTTTATGATACCATCTTGGTGACAGAAGCTTATTCCGAGTCATCATTTGCCCTAGCTCAAGGCAAATGTGAAAAAGATACACTTAAAGCTTCTGATTCAATCAATGCCAAGTTGGATAAAATTGCCAAAGCCATCAATATTCCTTTGGTGAAAGGTAAAATTCATTCTTCAGATGTTTTCTATCGTGAATTTCCGGAAGTAGTGATCAATCTCGCTAAGGAAAAACATCTTCTCGGTGTGGAGATGGAATCTTTTGCGCTCTTCCATAACGCTAATGTCACCAAGAAAAATGCCGCCTGCTTACTGACTGTCTCCGATTCATTGGTGACGCACGAAAGTACAACAGCCGAAGAAAGACAAACGGCTTTTACTAATATGATGAAAATAGCCCTGGAAATGGCGGAATAAAAAAGGTTGTCAAAACCTTTTTTTTGAGGTGATAAGCTTGAATTTGATCAAAAGAAATATCGCTGATCTTGATGTTTATTACATAAAAAATGATAAATTCAAGACAATAGAAGCGTTTTTTGTCTTCAGCAATGACTTCTCGGAAAAAACTGTCAATGAAAGTACATTTTTGACAGAAATTCTCTCAGACAGCACAAAAAAATATCCAAGCACCGAGAAGTTCAAATTAGTATGCGACAACCTCTACGGTTTGAGCAAAATGAGCCACTATCATTTTGAAGGCAGCCTTGACATCACCATGTTCGCCATCAGCAGCGTCAATGATAAGTATCTGCCGGAAGAACATGTGTTTAATCAAGCCTTCGACATCTTACTGGAAATGGTATACGCTCCCAGGACCATTAACGCTAAATTTACCAAAAAAATCGTCAAGGAAAAACTATCTCAGGCTTCCGAAATGCTTCTTAGCATCAAGCAGAACAAGAATGCTTACAGTTACAATCAATTCATGAAAGCCTATCTAAGAAACAATACCGATCATATCGGCATTTTTCCCAATGAAGAAGGATTAAAAGATTTCACACAGGAATCCTTGACAAAAGTTCATCAAAGACTGATAAACGAAGACAATCTCAAGATTTTCATAGCTGGAGATTTCGATTTTGCGGAAATGGATAATCTCATCGCCACCAAAGCGGGAAAAATTTTAAACCGCTCCCGAAAAGAGTTTACATTCAAACCGTTCTTCCGCAGCAAACAAGAAAAAGACGCAAATCTAGTAATTGACAAAACTTCTTCCGGTCAAACCCGGGTTTTTATCGGTTATGACCTGAACTTTCCTCATAATCAAGAAAATGCCATGATAATGGCTCTTTTCAATGAACTTTTCGGGGGATTTGAGAATTCATTGTTATTTTCCAATATCAGGGAAAAATTGCATTTATCTTATTATGTTTTTTCTCACTATAGCGTCGGCAATCATCTCTTTTACATCAACTTGGAAACCACCAAGGATAATGTTGACAAAGCAATCAGTGAGGTCAAACAGCAATTACTTAATTGCCAAAACGGTGAAATTGATGAAGATTTGTTCATTCAAGCGAAGAACAACATAATCAATCGTTGGCAGACTGCGGTCGATTCCCAAGTCAGAACCATGTTATATAACATTATTGATTTTTTCCGCTACGAAAATATATTTGATGAAACAGAAAAAATCAAAATGCTCGAAAACATCAAAAAAGAAGATCTGATTAAACTAATCAATTCGATCAAATTGGATACGGTTTATATTTACACTTCAGGAGAATGAGAAAATGGAAAAAAAATATATCTTGGATGATGAAATACTGTATCAAGAAACTTTGACTAACGGCATGAAAGTCTTCATTCAGCCGAAACCGAAATTCATTCAAACTTTTGCGTCTTTATATGTTGATTTTGGCGGTAGAGATTTCCGCTATCACCGAAACAACATTGAATATAGTTTACCGCGAGGAACGGCTCATTTTCTCGAACATTTGCTCTTTGAAAACAATGGCGATTCCTTGACAAAAAGCTTTATCGAAGCCAATGCCGACATCAATGCTTTTACTTCTAGAAAAGTCACTTCCTATTATTTTTCAACCAAAAATCAATTTTATCCATTGATTTTAAGATTGTTCGACAATTTCGTCGATTTTTCCTTTTCGGAAAAAACAATAAAAAAAGAAGGCAAAATAATCGCTCAAGAGCTTTCCATGAATGACGATTCTGAATCTGTTAAAGCCTACAAATCGCTGCTGAGACTGCTTTACACGGATGATTCGATTTATCACGATATTGGCGGAACCAAAGCCACCATCAAAGCAATCGATAAAACCGTTTTGGAACAGGCGGTTGAACATTTTTACCATCCGCAAAATATGACTTTACTGGTAACCGGCAATGTTGATCCGGTCGAATTGATTGATACTTTGAACGGTCACGAATTTGTCAAGAAAACCTGGCCTGAGCACTATCCGATTGATCGTACGGTCGATCTTGCCGATAAAACATTACATTACAAGCGAAAAATCGATAAAAAACTGGAAACCAATCTAGTAGAAATTGGCATAAAAATACCAGAGCATTTATTTAAAAATCGGCAAATGGAACACTTCTTATTGCTTGATCCATTTTTGGAAATGATTTTTGATCCTTCGACAAAAATCTTTAAAACCTTGCAGAAGAAGAACCTCTATAATCATAGTTTGACCGTCACCCCTATGTATGATGGTGATTATAGTTTCATCAACATCTCTATCGAAACCAAAAAATCCAAGCAATTTGT